>JAFRJB010000117.1 GCA_017432485.1 Clostridia bacterium | reverse complement strand
GCGTCGCCTTGCGACTGAACACGGAACACTGAACACTGATCACGCCAATACGGATTTGCGCGCTCGGAGAGCGCGACACATCCTTATTTGTTTCATTGACTTTTTTAAAATATATGATATAATTAACTCAGTTAATTATTTTACTATTTTAAAAGCAACAAGGAGCACTTATGAGAAAGTTGATGAAAAAAGCACTGGCTTTGGTTATGTGTATGGCGGTACTGACTGCCGGCTTTGTGTATGCGACGCCCGCCGGTAATGCCCAAGAAACGGTGTACGACAAGTACTATGTGGAAATCACCGTGCAGGTGCACGAGGGCAGCTGGTATGACAGAGCATTTGTCGGCCCGAACCTCAACAAAGATTCCGATGCCGGTTGGAAAGACCAGGGTGGTGTCTATTTGGAATACCAAAGTGACAACGGTTACGGTGACAATGTAGATTACTATGTTTGGGATTTTGGCCAGAGTGCCGAAAATGAGGGGAGCGATACCTACAATTTATCTTACGATGTGGGTGTGCACACCATCAGTGCGACCATCAGCGGCTTCCCGACTGCGTTTTATACCTACAACCACAACGATACCCCGGCGTATTGGCTGAGCAACAGAACCACCGACTGGAGTGTGTTGGAAGTCAAAATCGGCGCCTCTGCCGATGCCGATTTAACCACGCTTTGGAAAGGGCAGTGCAAGCAGTATTCGCAAACCGATGCGCGCGGCTACAAAGTGAGTATTGACGGCAGCGCTTCTTTAAACACCTATTGTTCGAGAGAATCACACTCTTATATTTTAAACAGCAAAAATGAGTATTTGATGGCAGCAAATTCCAGTGTGGAGAATGAAGCCTACAGAGAACCCTGGCATCTGCCTGTGGCAACATCCATCGGATTTAGCAGCGGCAATAATAACTGGGAAAATGAAATGGTTGTGGATGCCGATACAACTGTATTTGCACCCACCGGCTCCGCGTTTTGTAAGGACCAATACGGCGTAAAACTCCTCGCCCCGCACACGGCATATAATGTGGTTAGCTATAACGGGCTGGATGCGCAAACCGCTTCTGTCGTAGATACAAACTTTGTTGAGAGCATCGGCGATATTCGTTTTGACCAAAAGACCGGTAAAGTGTCAGCCGGTGAGAACGGCTATATCGCAGGGGGAGAAGAAACGCATCCTTTGAGTCTGCGTATCTACTATGCGCTCGGCGGTGAATCTGTTGAAACAATCTGCGCAAGCAATGTTTGCTATCCGCAAAAGAGTGTGACTTGGAAATATAAACTGAGCACTTACAGTACCGGCACACCGGAGTGGAAAAATATCTATTCTTCTGCTTTATTTGGTGATACCGTGACTGATGCCGATTACCCCGGCAGTGCGGATACCAGAGTGTATTTTGATGCCGATAATCACTATCTTGACGGTAGTTTTGAGAGTCAACGCGTGACGGATGATACCATTCTGTATATGCAGGGTTACGGCGAAGCGCAAGCGCACGCTTTGAGCACATATGAAGCCATAGAAGGCAACGAGAGCGTGCACAATCACCTCTGCCTATGCGGCTATACCGTGCAGGAGCAGCACCGCTGGAATGAGGGTGAAGTTACCACCCCGGCAACCTGCACACAAACCGGTGTTTTGACACTTACCTGCACCGATTGCGGCGCTGTCAAAACAAGCGAGATACCTATGGCGGCGCACAGTTGGGATGCGGGTGTGATTACCACCCCGCCGACTTGCGGTGTGCGCGGAGAAAAAACCTACACCTGCACTAACTGTCACCAGACCTATACGGAACCTGTGAATGCGCTTGAACACGAGCCGGTGCTCAAAGATATTGCACCGAGCGATAAGCACGACGGCGGTGTCTACTATGAATGCGCCAACTGCGGCTGCTATTGGGGCGCGGTATACAGCGAGGCGCTGCAGGACTATGATATTCCCGATGAAACCCCGATTGCCGATTTAAATGAGGCACTGGCTGTTTCCGATTCACTTCCGGCACCGTATTTTAATACCTTCGTGGATGAGGCGGAAAACTACGATTACAGCACCAGAGGCGCTTCGCTCAAGTACATTCACTTAAAGACTCCGGATTACCAGCCGCTGCGCTTTACGGCGAGTGTGAAAGTGCCGGAGAATGTCAGCGCTGCGATTGGCAGCGAGGGCAATGCGATTAAAGATGTGGGCATTATTTACTCGCAAACACAGTTGATGGACTCTTTGGACGATTTGCAAATCGGCAAAGAAAATGTCTACAAAATGAGTGTCAAAGAGAAAAACTCCGCGCCGGTTTATGATGGCAGTAATTGGGGCGGCATTACTACGCACACCACACCCGAGGGCACGCAACTGTCATTCAATTTGGTGGTCAATGTTAAGCCTTCAAACTGGACTTCGGATTACTGCGCGAGAGCCTATATTACCTATGAATATAACGGCTTTGAATATACGGTGTATGACGAAGCGTTTTCTTCCAGAAGCGTGCAGTATATTGCACAGTGCGTGGTCAACAACCCCGCGGAATCACAAGAAGCCAGAGACTATTGCCAACATACGATTTTAGATAACATCATGTAACAAAAAGGACTGCAATGCAGTCCTTTTTTTACGCGCTAAATAAGGATTTGCGGAGCCCCTTGCGGGCTCCCAAATCCTTATTGAAGTAAGAAGTAATAGTGAAGAGGTAAGAAGTGAGGG
>JAFRJB010000116.1 GCA_017432485.1 Clostridia bacterium | reverse complement strand
GCTGTTTGCAAAACCACCAAAGTTGTGTTCGATACAGGTCTACCCCTCTGTCACTTCGTGACATCTCCCCTCATCAAGGGGCGACAAGAAGAGGATAAATTGAACATCGAACCAACTGCGGTGGTTTTGCTCGTTCCACTCGCACAACTAAAAAAGCCGGACAAAATCTAAGTAGGTACGACAATCTTTGTATTTGGTGGGTTTGCGAAGCAAACAAAACAATCCATGTGAATTGACCGTTTCTTCTTAACCGCTTCTCGGCTCCCCTTGACGAGGGGAGCTGGCGCGCGATTGGCGCGACTGAGGGGTAGAAAAGTCGGTCGAAATCAATGAAAACTTTTTACTCAAAGACCTCGACAAATTCCTTATTTGTAAAAAACAACCCGAAAAATTCGGGTTGTTTTTTTATCGTTTCTTGCCAAAGAAACTGCTTTTCTTATTCCCGGCTTCGGGGGTGCCGAAGCTTGCCGCCAGCTGCGCAAGCAACTCTTTCTGCTGCGCGGTCAGGTTCTTGGGTACGACCACTTTAATTCTAACCAGTTGGTCGCCCTTGCCGCGCTCATAAGGCCTTGGAATACCCTTGCCGCCGAGCTTGAGAATATCGCCCGACTGGGTACCCGGCTTAATGTCGAGCTGCACCTTTCCGTCTAAGGTCGGCACGGTGACGGTTGCACCGAGTGAAGCCTGCGCAATATTGATTTCCTGCTCATACCACACATTGAAGCCTTCTCTTTCAAAGAAGGGGTGCGGTCTGACGCGAATGAGAATTTTCAAATCGCCCGCTCTGCCGCCGTTGACACCGGCGTTGCCCATACCTCTGACCGGCAAAATTTGCCCGTCATCAATACCGGCGGGGATTTTGACTTCAATGGTCTTTCTCTTTTTCACCCTGCCCTGCCCGTTACAGGTCTTGCAGGGGTTCTTATTAATCTTGCCTTTACCGCCGCACTTGGAGCAGGGGCGCTGCGAGCTCATAACACCAAATGCCGTGCGCTGCTGCACGCTCACGTAGCCTTTGCCGCCGCATTCCGAGCAGGTCTCCGGGGTGGAACCTTTTGCCGCTCCCGAGCCGCCGCAATCCGGGCAGGTCTCGATATGGTCTAACTCCACGCGCTTGGTTGCGCCCTTTGCCGCCTCTTCAAAGGAAATGACAAGGCTGACAGTGATATCATCACCCGGGCGAGGCGCATTGGGGTTGCGCCTTGCTCCGCCGCCACCGCCGAAGCCGCCGAAGAAGGAGCCGAAGATATCGCCTAAGTCGATATCGCCGAAATCGAAACCGGCAGCCCCGTCAAACGGGTTGCCGCCGCCCGCACCGAAGTTCGGGTCAACGCCGGCATGCCCGAACTGGTCATACCGCGCTTTCTTCTCGCTGTCGGAGAGCACTTCATATGCTTCATTTACCTCTTGGAACTTTTCCTTTGCGGAAGCATCGTCGGGGTGCAAATCGGGGTGATACTCTTTGGCTTTCTTGCGAAAAGCCTTCTTAATCTCATCCTCGCTTGCGCCCTTACTGACGCCCAAGACTTCATAATAATCTCTTTTTTCTGCCATTGTATACTCCAATGCGCTAATGCTTCCGGGGGAAGCATTAGCGCTAAGTTTGTTAAGTGATTTGCTACCGCGAATAGTGGTCAGCAAGCTGACAGTTGTTCACTGCGTTCACAGTTGTACCGCGTGTATCTTGCTTTTTGTGCAATGCAGGAATCATTCCTCCTATAAGCAATGAATTGATTGCAATCTTTTTGTGGAAACAGTAGAATTGTTTTACTACCCTTCCACCGCAAACGGTCCCCCCTCCCTGACAAGGGAGGGCAAGAAGCGGTTAAGATGGAAACGCTTAATTTACTTTCTGCGTTTTGTTTGCTGACGCAAACCCAACCGGAAATAGAGCGAAGCGGTTAAAAGGGCTCCCGAAAAGTATTGCAAAGCAAACTTTTTGGGAAGAGGAGAAACAAACGAAGCAATACTAAAGGATTTGCTCGCAAATTCTTTCTATTGCGTAGTTTGTTTGGACGAGCGGGTGTCCCGCCCTCCATTCTTCATTCTTCATTCTTCACTCTTCATTCGGAAGAATAAGCCTCCGGCTTATTCTTCCGTCACATCGCGGAAGTCCGCATCATAGGTGCCGTCAGGATTCGGGCCTGCCTGTGCGCCGGCATCTGCACCGGGCTGTGCGCCCTGCGGGTTGGCTGCCTGGTAGAGTTTCTGCGAAACCTCATAGAACTTCTGGGTCAAGGTCTCCTGTGCGGATTTAATCGCTGCACTGTCATCGCCTTTGAGTGCTTCTTTGAGGGCATTTAACTTGCTCTCCAAGTCGGACTTATCGGCTGCATCAAACTTGTCGCCGGACTCGCTCAAGAGTTTTTCGCACTCGTAAACCATTTGGTCTGCCTGGTTGCGGGTATCCACATCTTCTTTTCTCTTCTTATCCTCAGCGGCAAACTGCTCTGCCTCGCGCACTGCCTTATCAATATCTTCTTTGCTCATATTGGTAGAAGCGGTGATGCTGATTTGCTGCTCTTTGCCGGTGCCGAGGTCTTTTGCGGATACATGCACAATACCGTTGGCATCAATATCAAAGGTAACTTCAATCTGCGGCACACCGCGGCGTGCGGGAAGGATGCCGTCAAGATGGAACATACCGAGTGTTTTATTATCTCTTGCAAACTCTCTTTCGCCCTGCAGTACATGGACTTCTACGGAAGTCTGGTTGTCTGCCGCGGTCGAGAAGATTTGGCTCTTCTTGGTCGGGATAGTGGTGTTTCTGTCAATAATCTTGGTGCTCACACCGCCCATTGTCTCGATACCGAGCGACAGCGGCGTAACATCGAGAAGCAGTAAACCTTCCACATCGTTATTGAGAACGCCTGCCTGAATGGCGGCACCGACTGCCACACACTCATCGGGGTTGATGCCCTTGAAGGGCTCTTTGCCGGTGAATTTCTTAATCGCTTCCTGCACAGCGGGGATTCTCGAAGAACCGCCGACCATGAGCACTTTGTCGATTTCGCCGACACTCAAGCCGCTGTCTGCAAGCGCTTTTCTGACCGGGTCCATGGTCTTCTCAACAAGGTCTGCGGTCATTTCGTTGAACTTTGCTCTGCTCAGGGTTAAATCCAGGTGCTTGGGGCCGTCTTCACCCTGGGTGATGAAGGGCAGGTTGATGTTGGCGGTGGTAGTGCCGGAAAGGTCAATCTTTGCCTTTTCCGCGGCATCCTTTAAGCGCTGCATTGCCATTCTGTCACTCGAGAGGTCAATGCCCTGCTCTTTCTTAAACTCTGCGACCAACCAGTCGATAATCTTGTTATCAAAATCGTCGCCGCCGAGCATGGTGTTACCGTTGGTAGCGAGCACTTCCTGCACACCATCACCCATTTCGATAATGGAAACATCAAAGGTGCCGCCGCCAAGGTCATAAACCATAACCTTTTGGTCCTGCTCTTTGTCAATACCGTAAGCGAGTGCCGCTGCGGTGGGCTCGTTAATAATTCTCTTGACTTCCAAGCCTGCGATTTTACCGGCATCCTTGGTTGCCTGGCGCTGCGAGTCGGAGAAGTAAGCGGGAACCGTAATGACGGCTTCGGTCACTGTCTCACCGAGGTAGCTCTCGGCATCTGCCTTTAATTTCTGTAAAATCATTGCGGAAATCTCTTGCGGTGTGTAGGTCTTACCGCCGATATTCACTTTGTAGTCGGAACCCATATGTCTCTTGATAGAAGACACGGTGCCTTCCGGATTGGTGACTGCCTGGCGCTTTGCGATGTTGCCCACAAGGCGCTCGCCGTCCTTTTTAAATCCAACAACGGAAGGGGTGGTTCTTGCACCTTCCGCATTTGCAATTACGGTGGGCTCGCCGCCCTCAATAACTGCTACACAAGAATTGGTTGTACCTAAGTCGATACCGATAATTTTTGCCATAATTCATTCCTCCGAATCTATGTTAAGATATTTTTTACTAAGTTATAAGCCTATTAGCCGTTAGCCTATTGGCATTTTAGCGAATAGTGGTGCCGCTCGCGGCACGTTGTCGGGGAGTTCGGTTTACCGAACCGCCCTGTGTTGGCTGTTGGCTGTTGCCTGTCGGCTCAGCGGTCATTGACCGCTATTAATCTTCGCCGGCGAAGATTAATTCGCGACCTTCACTGCTGCGTGGCGAATGACTTTATCGCCGAGCTTGTAGCCTTTTTGGAATACTTCCACGATTTCGCCTTCGCCCATGTCATCGTCTTCGACATGCATCACTGCCATATGAAGCTCCGGGTCAAAGCTTTCACCCGCTTCGCCGAAAGGCTCTGCGCCGAGGGCTTTGAGTTTCTCTAAAAACTGGGTGAAAATGAGCTCAATACCCTTTTTGTAGTCTTCCAATTCGCCGGTGGCATCTTTGGCTCTTTCGAAATTGTCCGCCACTTCCAAAAAGCTTTCAAGCACGCTGACTTTGGCGTTAACAAAAGTATCTTCTTTCTCTTTGGCGGTGCGCTTGCGGTAATTGTCATACTCCGCTGCCAAGCGCAAATACTGTTCATCTTTTTTCTTAAGCTGCTCGCAAAGCTTTGCCTCTACATCGGTGCTTTCTTCTGCCGCTGCGGTTTCTTCCGCTGCCGCTTCTTCCTTCACCTCTTCCGGCTCTGCCGCTGCCTGCTTTTTGGTGTTTTTCTTTTCTTCTTTCTTTGCCATGATTTTCTCCTATTCTTCATCCTCGCTCAGGTGCTCGCTGAGCAGCCTGCCGACCATATCGGTCAGGTATTGCACATCGGGGATGAGCCGCGCGTAGTCAATTCTTGTCGGCCCGATAATGCCGATGGTGCCCATCGCATTACTGCCGAACGCATAGCGCGAAAGTATCATACTCGAATCGCCCAGCTCATCAAACACATTTTCGCTGCCGATGAGGATGCTCATGCGGCTGTTATCCTTCGTTTGAGTGAAGGAAACCAGGCGCGAGAGCTGCTCCTGCTGCTGCAAAAAGGAGATGAGCTCGGAAATATCGCCGTAGGTGTCGCGGTAGGCGAGCAAATTGCTTTCGCCTTCCACAAAGGTTTTGCTTTCGCCCGCTTCCCTGCCCAGCTCATACAGTGCCGAGAGCAGCGGTTTAATCGCATAGTCCTCCGTGCCGAGCGCATCGATAATATCGGCGAGCATTTCCTCGCTGAGTGCTCCGACACTGGCGCTTACAAAGTAAGTGTCAACAATCTGTTGGAAGCGCTCTTTGAGCGAATCGCTGATGTCAATATCAATTCTGCACACGCAGTTTTTGATAATGCCGCTGGAAGTCAAGAGCACCAAAATTGCCGTTTTGCTGCTTGCCGGAATAAGTTCCACCTTGCTGATGGTTGCACTGCTTGCATCGGGCGTGGTAATGAGCGTTGCGCAGTTGGTCAGCCTTGCCAAAATGCCGCCCGCGTTTTCCAAAATCTTTTCGGGGGTTTTGGCGCCTTCTCTTAGCATTGCCTCTAACTTGGCGTACTCGATGTCTTCGAGCGGGCTGGTGTTCATCAGGTTGTCAATATAGTAGCGGTAGCCGGCTGTGGTGGGGATTCTGCCGGAAGAAGCGTGGTTCTTCTCTAAAAAGCCGAGCTCGCACAGTTCGCTCATTTCGTTGCGAATCGTAGCGGAAGAATAGCCTAACTCTTCACTGAGCGCCTTGGAGCCGACCGGCTCCCCTGTCGGGATATAGTGCTCTACGACAGTTGCAAGTATTTTTTCTTTTCTTGCCGAAAGTTTCATCGCTCTCTCCCCAAACTCACCGATGCAGCTACTGTATCACAAATCCACTTGACTTTAAGCTTGATTTAGCACTCTTTTTTGAGTTGTGTTAGCACTCTCACTCTCCGAGTGCTAATCACTGTGATATACTATACTCCCCGGGTAAGAAAAAGTCAATAGAATTTGTGTGAACAATTTGTTAACAATTGCTCGACAAATAAGGATTTGTGGAGCTGTTTGCAAAACCACAAAAGTTGTGTTCGATATAGGTCTACCCCTCTGTCACTTCGTGACATCTCCCCTCATCAAGGGGCGACAAGAAGAGGATAAATTGAACATCGAACCAACTGCGGTGGTTTTGCTCGCTCCACTCACCCAACTAAAAAAGTCGGTTAAAATCCAAGTAAGTACAACAATCTTTGTGTTGTCGGGTTTGCGGAGCAAACAAAACAATCCAAGTGAATTGACCGTTTCTTCTTAACCGCTTCTCGGCTCCCCTTGACGAGGGGAGCTGG
>JAFRJB010000115.1 GCA_017432485.1 Clostridia bacterium | reverse complement strand
AATTTTCCTATAGTTATTAGATTTTTTGTGTTTTTTAGTTATTCTAGTCGCAGTGAAGAAACATTAAAATGCAAGGCGTAGCCTTGCCACCTTTAATTCCGCATTCCGAATTCCGAATTCCGCATTACAAATAAGGATTTGCGCGCTCAAAGAGCGCGCAAATCCTTATTTGTCTTCTGTTGTTAAATATTCGTATTTTTCAATTAAATCATTCCAATCTTGGTAAGCGGGATCGTTGCGCTTGTCTTCTAAGTGGTAGTTTTTCGCTAAATAATCTCCCAAAAAGGCGCAGACCTTTTTGGTGCCGCGGAAATTCAAGTGGTCGCCGCCGTCTGCCGTATCGGTGTGCCAGTCAATTTGAATATCTTTTTCCAGGTTTAAATCCAAATATTCCGCTCCGGTCTTTTCGGCAAGGGCGGTAACGGCGTTATGCCGCCTGTAATTCCAGTTTTTGGAACTGGGCGTACTCACAAAGAGCACCTTTACCCCTTTTTGGCGGCAGTAGTCTACAATTTGCTCGACATAGCGCGCATTGGTTTCGGGGATGGGCTCGACTTCATCGGTTTTAATCATATACTCTTTGTTATTGCCCCTGGTGGTCAGCTTGGCGTATTTATAGCCTTTCATATCGTCCTTCCAATTATAGCCGACATTCTTATCTAAACGCAGCGGGCAAAGTGATTTCCAGCGGTTGTGGTACTGCAAAACGGAAAACATATTTTCGATGCGCGTGATAAACGCATTATCCGAGCGCATTTTTCTGTAAAAGGCGTTGGTTTCCAGAATAATCACTTTGGGTGATTGGTGTTCGAGCGATTGGTGCACAAAACTTTCGGTGAGCGAAATGTACTGTGAAGAACTTGCGCACACAAAGGAAGGAAACCCGTTATCCCGCCACATTTGAATAGGAGAAAACGCGGTGTAGGCTTCACTGTCACCGAACAATATCACATCAATCGTTTGGTCTTTTTCTGCCAAAATGCCGTTGGGTTTGACATCCTGCATAGTAATGCTTTTGTCCTTTTGCGGGGCAAAGAAATAGGAAATAAGCAGCAGAACCAGTGCTAAAAGAAGAATAAAGATAACTGCGCCGATCATTTTTTTAATCGCGAGTTTTTTATCTATTTTATTATCCATTTCTTCACCTCCTTAGAAATTGGCATAAATCGGGTCAATCGGAATGTAACCCGCACCGTAGGCACCGAAGACAATGATGCCGACAACCAGGGCAATATAAAGCGGCCAGCGCACAAAAATCGGTCTTGCGGCGATCAGTTCGCGCGGTGACTTGCCTTTTTCTTTGATAATGCCGATGGTAAAGACCACAGCAACGGCGATGACTAAAATCAGCACATCATAGGGGTCTAAGCCTAAGCTGAAAACCGAGCCGTCAAACCACGATTTGATGGTGAAGGTTGTCAGGATGCGTTTGAGCATATGCATACTGTCTTTCACACCGCGCGAGTTGAAAAACATTTCGCCGATGCACACCAGCAGCCCCGTGCGCAGAATTGTAAAGAGCTTATACGGGAACTTGTTGCGGTCAATTTTAAGTTTGTCTAATACCACATTGGAAAGCGGCAAAATTAAGCTGCCCAGGGAAATGAGCACAAAGTGGTACATACCGAAGAGGATGAACTGCCACCCGGCGCCGTGCCACAAACCGTTGCAGAACCAAACGCAGAAAAACGCAATAATACTTGCCGGCATCGGCCCGTAGTGCCTGCCGAGTTTTTTGCGGGCGCTTTTGGTCAGCTTTTTCATGGGCTTGCTCATGGTCACGGGGTAGAATATGTAATCTCTGAACCACGTGCCCAGTGTAATATGCCAGCGCTGCCAGAACTCGGTAATGCTCTTGGAGAAAAACGGCTGGCGGAAGTTTTCGGGTACGCGCACGCCGAACATTTCGGCGCTGCCGATGACCACATCGATGGTGCCGGAGAATTCCATATACAGCTCCACCGTATAGAGGATGGCGCCGAGCAAAATCAGCCCGCCGTCATAATCAAAGGCTTCGTAGTCTTTAAAAATGGTGGTCACAAAGATGTTGAGCCTGTCGGCAATGACAATCTTTTTAAAGATGCCGAAAGCGATGCGCTGCGCACCGAAGGTTAAGTTTTTGTAGTGCAGTCTTTCGCCGGAATAGAGCGCTTGGGCAGTATCACTATAGCGGCAAATAGGCCCTTCCATTAAAACGGGGAAGAACGACATATACAGCGCGACGCGCGCGAGGTTGCGGTCGGCTTTTATTTTGTCTTTATACACATCGTGCAGGTAGGAAACGGCTTGCAGCGAGTAGAAGGAAATGCCGATAGGTGTTAAAAACTGCGGCACTTCCACGCCTGCCTTCGCATTGGTCAGGCGCATAATCAAATTGATATTGGTAAAGAAGAAGGGGGAATACTTGAGCACGGCAAGAATGCCGATGTTAATGAGTACACCCAGCAGCACCACCAGCAGTTGCCGGGTTTGGTTTTGCTTTTTGATGCGCTTTTTTTCTTCTTTATCGGCTGCCGCAGACAGCGCGGCAGCACGCTTACCTTTGAGTTTCTCCAGCCACAGACCAATCAGATAGATGCTGAGGATGGATATCAAAAGGTAGGCAATTAAGAACTCACTGATAAACCAGAAAAAGGTAAAACCGGCAGCTAATAATACAAAGGGTCTTACCTTTTTCGGCACAATCGTATACAAGAGCAATGCCGCAGGCAAAAAGACTGCGAGATATGCTACGGATATATAAGATGTTATTTGCATGGGTAGGGGTTAATTCTTATTCGTCTTCTAATCTCTCGATCATCGCCATCAGGCTTTTAGCGGAGTTAAAGTTTTCGGGCTTAATTTCCACAGTGGGAATGGTGATGTCAAATTCATCTTCAATCTCTGCTACGAGCGAGATGATTTGAAGAGAACCTAAAATGTGGTCGTCAATCAAGGTGGTGCAGGTTTCATAATCCGCATCGGGCTGAATGTCTTCCAAAATTTCAATTAATCTGTCCATAATAATTCTCCTTAAAATTTTTATTTGTCAGCGGGCGCACCCGCTTTGTTTACTTATTTTTGCTTCTGGCGGTTACTTCCGCATACTTCACTTTCAGCTTTGCCCAATCGCTGTAGGCAGCATCGCCGCGGTGGTCGGGCAGAGAGAAGGTTTTGGCAGCGTAGTTACCGAAGAATTTGGTGACCTTGGTCGCGCCGAAGTAGTTGACATGGTCGCCGCGATCACAGGTATCGTGGTTCCAATCCAAACCGACACTGTCTTCCAAGTTCAAGTCGATGTATTTGACACCTAACTGCTTGGAAAGTTTGACCATCATATTGTGCTTGGCGTAGTTCCAGTTGACCGTGCTCGGTGCACTTATCAGCACCAGTTCCACACCTTTTTCTTTGCAGATGTTGTAAATGTTTTGCACATGCTGCAGGTTGGAACCGGGGACTTTTTGTAACTTTTTGGTTTTCTTCATATAGTCCGGATGTCTGGACTTATTGATGATATCTATATACTTGAAGCCTTTTAAATCATCCTGCCAGCAGTAATCGTTTTCGTTTTCATTAATACCGGCGGGGTCAATGTTTTTCCACAGATTGTGATATTTAAAGACCGGCAGGGTTGCTTCAATTTTGTTAAGCCCCGGGTCATCGGAATTCATCTTTCTGTAAATGGCATTCGTTTCCAAAAAGACAACGCGCGGCTTTTGGTGCTCTAAGGTTTGGCGCACAAAGCTCTCGGTCAGAGAGATGTACTGCGAGGCACTCGAGCACACATAGCAGGTAAAACCGTGTTCCTCCCACATCTGCACGGGGGAGAAGGCGGAAAACGCTTCGCTGTCGCCGTAGATAATGGCATCCATGGTGTTGTCGGGCTCTGCGAGCAGACCGTAGGGCTTCACATCTTTCACCGTATCGGTGTGGAATTTTTCCGGTGTGAAGAGGTAGGAAGCACCGCCTAACAGACCGACGCCGATGGCAACAAAGAGCACACTGGCAAGAAATTTTTTGATATTATCTTTACTGAAAATCTTTTTCATTACGGCACCCCCTTAGAAATTTGCATAAATCGGGTCAATCGGAATATAACCCGTGCCGTAAGCGCCGAAGATGACGATGATAAGAATCATCGCAAAGAAGATGCTCCAGCGAATCACAACGTGCCTTTGGGCAATCCACTCGCGCGGGGAAATGCCTTTTTCTTTCATCAAACCGATTGCAAAGACCAAGAGCACCACAGCGAGCACAACGATGTAGTCGAAGCGGTCAATACCCATGGTGAAAATTGCGCCGTTGAAGAACGATTTGAGGGTGAATTGGGTGACAAGCACCTTAAACATTTTCATGCCCTCGGTTAAGCCTCTGGAATTGAAGAACATTTCGCCGATGCACACCAAAATGGCGGTGCGCAAGATGGTGAAGATGCGATAGGGCAATTTATTGCGGTCAATATGCCACTTTTCAAACAGTTTGGTGGAAACGGGTAAAATCAAGCTGCCCAGAGAAATGAGCACGAAGTGGTAGAAGCCGAAGAAGAGAAATTCCCAGCCGGCACCGTGCCACAAACCGTTGCACAACCACACACAGCCGAAGGCAAAGATGCTGGCGGGCATCGGACCATAGTTTCTGCCGAGTTTTTTGCGGGCATTTTTGGTCAGCTTTTTCATGGGCTTGCTCATCGTCACGGGGTAGAAGATGTAATCTTTAAACCAGGTACCCAGCGTGATGTGCCAGCGCTGCCAGAATTCGGTAATGCTCTTGGAGAAGAAGGGCTGGCGGAAGTTTTCGGGAATGGTGACACCGAAGATTTCGCCGCTGCCGATCACGACATCGATTGTGCCGGAAAATTCCATATATAACTCGATGGTATACAGTACGGCGCCGAGGAAAATAATGCCGCCGTCATAATCGCAGTATTGGTACTCTCTGAAAATGGAAGTGACAATCACATTTAAGCGGTCGGCAACCACCACTTTCTTTAAGATACCGAACGCCATGCGCTGCATACCGAAGGTGAAGTTTTTATAAGTAATTCTGTCGCCGCTCCACAGCTTTTGGGCAGTGTCGCCGTAGCGGCAGATAGGGCCTTCCATAATAATCGGGAAGAAGCTCATATAAAGCGCCAGTCTGCCGAAATTATGGTCAGCTTGGATTTTGTCTTTATATACATCGTGAATATAAGAAACCGCCTGCAGGGTGTAGAAGGAAATACCGATACACGCCGCAAATTTCGGCAGTGCCAATTGGAAGTCGGTGCCGCACACTTGCAGTATTTTATTGAAGTTGGCAACAAAGAACTGCGAATAGCGCAGCACAGCCAAAAGGCCGATGTTGGCAACGATAATCAGTGTCACCAACAGCAACTGCTTGCGCGCAAAACTTTTTTTAATCGCTTTTTTCTGCTCTTTGTTTTCTGCGGCGGGCAGCGCCTCTTTGCATTTTTTCTTGGATTTTTCGATTAGGAGAGCCGACACAAAGATGCTCACGGTCGTAAACACCCAATACACAATCCAATAGTGGCTGCACAGGTACATAAATACCAGGCTTGCTGCCAATAGAATAAACGGTTTTGCCTTTCGCGGCACCAAGGTAAAGACCAGTGCCACAATGGGTAAGAAGACAAGTAAATATGTTATTGAAATATAAGAACTCATGTTTCCTCGTTTAGTTGGTTATATTTTTCCCAAAACATACTCAATAAAAGTAACGCATGGAGATGTGCTGTTTTTAATAATTGAACTTATAGGTTTCGGCGGCGCCCCTGAGTTGGGTGACTTTGCCGCCCTCTTCTAAAATGAGAACACCGGGCAGTGCGCGGCTTAAGAAAAGGGAAATGCCCTCGGTCGGGCAGTAGGCGCCGGCGTTTTGGAATTCGATGACATCACCGATTTTGAAGTCGGCAAGCGGTAAGCCCTTGACCAGCAGGTCGTTGACCGTGCACAGTGAACCGCAGAGGTTCCACTCTTCCGGCTCGCCCGCGCGGTGCGGGAGCAAATCGAAGTAGGGGTGCTTCATCGCCATAAATTGCCCGAAGTAGGCAATGTGGTGAATGCCGCCGTCCATAATCGCATAGCGCTCGCCGTGGTTGATTTTGCTGTCAACGGCCTTGGTGAAGTAGGAACCGCAGGAAGCGGCAATACTTCTGCCAAGCTCTAAGCTGATGTGGCAATCATAGCCGAGAGAAGCTAAAATCTCATTAAAGTCCGCCAAAAATGCGGCTTCATCAAACGGCTTGCTGTCTTCAAAATAGTAAACCGGGAAACCGGTGCCGTATTCGAGCTCTTCACTCACAAAACCGAGTTCACTCTCTAACTCGTTTAAGAATTCACCCAAGTGGCTGATTTCGCGCTTATACTTCTTCATCGAAGTCTTTTGTGTGCCGGAGAAGAATTGAATGCCGCACAGTTCAAACGCTTCGTTGCCTTTTTCGCTGCGGATAATCTCTTTAATATCTTCTTCGTTCATACCGAATTGGTTGCCCGAAGTTAAGCGCAGTAAAATTTTGATTTTTTTGCCGGAAGCGACAGCCGCCTGCTTTAAGAGTGCAAACTGCTCCAAGCTCTCGGCGGTGTAGTGCCCTGCGCAGTTGTCGGAGCAAATGTGCCCTTCTATCAAATCGGGCGTTTTGTAGACGCCGGAAATCACTAACTTTTCGGGTGTGATTGCCTGCTCGGTGCAAATGGCGAGCTCGCCGGGGGAGCAGACTTCGTAGCGGTCAATCAAATCCGCAATATACGGTGAAATAAATGTGTTGGCTTTGACAGCGTAGCACAGCTCAATGTCGGCGGGCAAATGCGCTTTTAAAAACTGCACCCGCGCGCGCAGTACCTCACTGTCAAACACATAAAAGGGAGTGGGGTAGCGCTCTAAAAGGTCTAACTTACATTGCTCTGTCATTTCTTAATCACCCTTTCCCTTAATATTTTTCTGTCTATCTTGCCGTTTTTGGTCAGCGGCAGTTCATCGACTTTGCGCAGCGCTCCCGGTATCATAAACTCGGGGAGCTTGTCCTTTAAAACCTGGAACAGCTCGCGCCGCTCAAAGTCACCGATATAGAAGCCGTAGAGTTTGCTCTTTCTTTCATCGAAGATACAGCAGCAGCGGCGAATACCGTCAACACCGTGAATGGCGCGCTCAATTTCTTCAAGCTCAATGCGATGCCCCATGTGCTTAATCTGGAAATCCTTTCTGCCGCTGAAAAACAGGTCGCCGTTTTCATCATAGCGCCCTAAGTCGCCGGTGCGGTAAATGATTTCGGGGTAATAGGGATTGAGCGGGTTTTGCACAAAGGCTTTGGCTGTCTGCTCCGGTGCATTGAAGTAGCCGGGGGACAGTGCCGTTCCCGCCACACAGATTTCGCCGGTTTGCTCGCTTTCGCTGACCAAGCGATTGTTATCATCGAGCAGGAATACGCGCTCGTTGTCGAAAGGCTTGCCAATCGGAAGAATGTCGTTATCGGCTTCTCTGTCAACAATGTGGTAGGTGCAGTTGCAGGTAATCTCAGTCGGACCGTAGAGATTGACAAAAGTCGTTTCGGGCAGTTTCTCCATCCACTGCGAAAGGTGCTTGGCGGGCATAACCTCGCCGCTGAATAAAATCTTTTTAACAGTGGAGGGCACTTTGTAATCCAGCCCGTGGAAGGTCGAAATTAAGCACAGCGCCGAGACTGCCCACACCATCACTGTTGCTTCATTTTCGCACAGGTAGTCGAGCAAATCGGTGGGGCTGGAGAACAGGCGTGTCGGCACAATCACAAGGGTGGCGCCGGTACTCATGGCGGAATAAATATCTTTGACCGATACATCAAAATCAAAGGGCGCCTGGTTGGCTAAAACATCGCCGGAGCCGATACCGAAAGTCTCGGTGAATACGGGAATGAAATCCAGCACACTGCGGTGGTTGATAATAACGCCCTTGGGCACACCGGTGGAACCGGAAGTAAAGTTGATGTACAGCGGGTCGGTATCGATGGCACCGCGGCGCACGGCTGCGAGGGCAGCGGCATCTTCTTCTGCTTCAAGCAGAGCGGTAACATCTAAAATGTCATCGTCTGCCGCGGCAATCTCTGCGGCAAGTTCGCGGTGGTCGGCATCGGTAATGATGATGCGCGCACCGAGCACTTCTTTAATCTGCTGCAGGCGCGAAGCGGGCAGCGAGGGATTAAGCAGGGTGTAGCAGCAGCCCGCATAGGCGATGCCGAAAAAGGCGGCAAGTGTTTCGCAACTCTTTTCCATAAGCACGGCAATCGGTTTGCGCGCCTCGGTCTTGGCGCACAGCGCAGAGCCGATTTGGCGGCTCTTTGCCGACAGCTCTTTGTAAGAATAGCTATGCGCGGCATCTTTGACTGCCGGCTTTTCGCCAAAGGCGGCAGTGCTGTTTTCTAAAAATTCCAAAACATTCTTCATGTTGTTATTCTCCACATTGCTTGTATGATACTATTAGCTTATTTTGGCTCATAATCATAATAATTATACTATATATATTATTAGAAATCAAATATTTTATAGAAAAACCTCGTATTTTGTCAAAAATCGGGCTTTTGTGCAAATGTCACGATATGGTAGCGCTGTAATTCGGCAAATAGCACAAATATTAGGCGACAGGGAACAAGTTACAGGCAACAGGCGACAGGCAACAGAAAAGTGCTTGCAAAAAAGTGATTTTTGTTTACCTCCTCTTTTTATTATAAAACGACTATGATATAATAATTGTGTATAGCACTATATATTGTGAGACTAACAGTTATTGAATGAGGCATACTTATGAAAACCCTTAAAAAATCTATTAGTATTCTATTAACAATTGTATTGGTACTTGGTGTGTTTGCCGTTATTCCCGTTTCTTCTGCCGCGGCGGATGTTTCGACATGGGCGGGCTTACAAAGCGCCGTTGCGGCGGCAACTACCGCCACGCTTTCGCTCACGCAAGATATTATTGCCGGCGATGCGGACGAGGCGATTACCATTGCAGATGGCAAAAATATCACGCTGGATTTGTGCGGTCACACCCTCTCGCGCAATATGAGTGTGGTGGATGATAACGGCAGTGTGCTCAAAGTCAGCGAAGGCGGCAGACTGACCGTGACCGACTCCGGCAGCACCGGAACGATTACCGGCGGCTATGCCAAAAACGGCGGCGCGGTGTATAACGAAGGCACTTTCGAAATGTCGGGCGGCACCATAGAGGATAATATGGCAAGTGAAAACGGCGGCGCGCTTTGTAACAAAGGCACCGCTGCCATCTCCGGCGGCTGCCTTACCAAGAATGCCGCTGCGGACGGCGGCGCCGTCTATAACGCCCAGGATGCGACACTGGCTGTCAGCGCCGATGTTTCTATCAATGACAATAAAACGACGCACCACGGTGGCGGCGGTATTTCCAATCACGGCAGTTTGAGTATTTCCGAGAATGTGCAAATGCGCGGCAACTTTGCCTATACCCGCGGCGGCGCTGTCTGGACAGGTGAGAATGCAAGCTGCACCATCACCGGCGGGTCCTTTACCGAAAACCACGCCGCAGTTGCCGGCAGCGGCATCTATGCAGGCGGGGCATTCTCTATCAAGGGTAATCCGGTAGTCAAGGATAATTCGGGGGACGATGTGTATTTGCCCAACGGCAAAACCATGCAGGTGACCGGCGCCTTTTCTGCCGGCGCGCAAATCGGTGTTGCGGCGCAAAGCGGCGGGGCGGTTGTCACCTCCGGCTATGCGGCGCACAATGCGGCGGCACCGACTGACTATTTCTTTGAAAACGGTGCCGATGAGGTTGCCGATGTGGCGTTAAACGGCGGTGAAGTGAAACTGCAAACCGCAGGCTTACCGTGCACCGGCAGATATTGGGACAGCGAGGAGGAAATGGTCAGGCGTATGCTTTGGCATATCACGGACTACACCACCTTGACCGATTCCACGACTGCCTTGGGCAGTTCGCTTTGGTATGCCGTGACCGGCAATGTGACGATTAACACGCGCCTGTCGGTATACGGTAAGAAGAATATTTTGTTGTGTGACGGGGCAACGCTTCATATGCCGCAGGGCATTCGCCTCGCCTCGGGCGAACTCAATATTTACGGGCAGGCAGAGGAAAGCGGCAAACTGGAAACCGGCATTACCGACAAAAATGTGGCTTCTATCGGCGGCAATAAGAACGAGAGCGGCGGCATCATTAATATTTACGGCGGCAGCATTAACGCCAGAAGTTCTACGGAAGCGGGGCGCATGGTCAGCGAGTCCGCGGCAATCGGCGGCGGTAATTACGGTGCGAGCGGCAATATTACTGTTTATGGCGGCAATGTGACCGCCACGGGTTCGGTCGGTATCGGCAGCGGCAATTCCGCGCCGGATATGGACAGCACAAACGCTATTGAGATTTACGGCGGTGAAGTGGCGGCATATTCCGGTGTTGAGGCTGCGGCAATCGGCGGCGGTCTCCACACATCCAATCCGCGCATCGGCTTTTACGGCGGCAGGATTAGAACTCTGGCAGTCTCCGGTGCCGGTATCGGTGCCGGTCAAGGCGCCAACCAAAAAGCGAAGATTGAGATTGCCAACTGTTATGTCAGGTCGGAAAGCACGAAGGGCGCTGCCATCGGCGGCGGTGAAGAAGGCAACGGCGGTACCGTTACCATTACCAACAGCAATGTGGAAGCGACTTGCTATTCGGATTCCGATGCGCATATTTCGGGCGGCTTCGGTGCCGGTATCGGCGGCGGCAGATACGGCAACGGCGGTATCGTTACCATTCGCGGCAGTATTGTCGGCGCTTCCTCCAACAAAGGCGCGGGTATCGGCGGCGGCGAGTCAGGCAGTTCGCAATCCACGCTCATTGAAGACAGTTGCGTGGTCGCCAGAGGTTGCGGCGGCGGCGCGGGCATCGGCGGTGCCGATGGGCAGAGCGGCGGCAGTATCACCATTCGCCGCAGCAATGTGGTCGCACTTGCCAAAAATGAAAAAAGCGATGTCGGCTATTACAAATATATTCAAAAAGGGTTTTATAACGTTACCGTCAGCTGTATGATGAACTATTCTTACGGCTCGGTTGCCTTTTTCACGGCAGGCACCTTGCTCACGCAGTTTATGTTCATGCTGTTTGCACCGAACCATTCCGGTGCGGCAATCGGCGGCGGCGATAGCGGCAACAGCGGCACGATTTTGATTGAAGACAGCATCATCGATGCGACTTCGGGCGATTATTCCGCGGCAATCGGCGGCGGTGACGACGGCAGTGCCGAGAGCGTAACCATTCAAAACAGCACCGTTACCGCGACTGCAGGGAAATACGGTGCCGGCATCGGCAGCGGTGATGAAGCGGGCGGTAACGGCAATATCACCATTATCGATTCTACTATTAATGCAAAGGGCGGCGACGAAGGCGCCGGCATCGGCGGCGGCAACCAAACCGCGGGCGGTACGATTACGATTAGCGGCTCGCACATTACCGCAGCTGGCGGTAAAGAATACGGCGCCGGTATAGGCGGCGGCGATAAAGGCAATTCCGGTAACATCAGCATTACCGATTCTACCGTAACGGCGACCGGCGGTGCGTATGCCGCCGGTATCGGCAGCGGCGATGAAGCGGAAAATGTGGGAACGATTACGCTTACCGGCTCCACGGTAACCGCGACCGGCGGCGATGAAGGCGCCGGCATCGGCGGCGGCAACGATGTGAGCAACGGTACTATCAATATTACAGATACGAAATTAACCGCGACCGGCCGTGCGTATGCAGCCGGTATCGGCGGCGGTGACGACGGTGACGGCGGCACCATCAACATCAGTGGCTATTCCGTAGTGACCGCGACCGGCGGCTACGATGCGGCAGGCATCGGCGGCGGTGAAGACGGTGACGGCGGCACGGTGGAGATTCGCAATTCTACCGTGACGGCAACCGGCAACCATTACGGTGCGGGCATCGGCTGCGGTGAAGACGGTGACAGCGCTACAGTGCGCATTTTCGGCAGAAGCACGGTTACGGCAACAAGCGGCGGCAGTGGCTATTCCACCGCTCTCGGCAATGGTGACTATGTGATGAGTGCCCCCTCTGTGAGCGTGTATATTGATAACGGCTTGGTGGTTCACGCCGGCAGCAGCGCTTCCAACACACAGCGCTATACCGGCATTTATCGTTACGGCGGCGTTTGGAACAATAAGTATGCGAACATCCACCCCTGTGAGCACCCGAATGCAAAGTGGAGCTACTTTAACAGCTCATCACATATTCAAAAATGCACGGAGTGTGATGCCACCTTCGGCGCTGCACAAGCCCATAACTGGAATGCGGAGAATGTCTGCACGGTTTGCGGCAGTGCTGCGGTCATGTGCACTTTGAGCTTGGTGGAAAAAGACAGTGACGGTACGGAAGTCATCACCGAAATCGAAGCGCCGAAATATACCGAATACGCCTTGCCGGCATGCACGCACGCACCCGCCGGTATGGAATTTATCGCTTGGGAGGATGACGGTATTTATTATGAACCCGGCAATTATATTGAGATTACGAGCAACAGTCTTAGAGCCGTTTACCTGCCGGTTACAGAGGTGTCCTTTATCGACAGCAAGGGCACGCAGAGAACCGTGCAGGCAAGGCGGATGAGCGAAAGAGTTTCATACCTGTCTGCCGGCTGGTATATAGCGGATGAGAATATTGACTATTCACACTATGGTGCCACTCTTTTAATTGATGGCAGTGTGAACCTTATTTTGGCGGATGGGGCAACCGTCAACTTAAACAACAGTGGGGGAAATTCTCTCATGGCGGCGAGCAGCCTCTCGTGTCTGAGCCTTTACGGGCAAAGCGGACAGAGCGGCAGGTTTTCTTGCGAACATGGCAATTTGCGGCTTGCCGACTTGAGCCAGTACGGCGGCAATGTTGACATTGACGGCTCGGTGAGTACACTCACTGCCAATATCGTAAGAGGCAGTATGCAGACAAAAAGCCTTGGTGCAAGCTCCGGCTTTCACATCACCGGTGGTACAGTTGAGGTAAATTCCACCACAACCGCAGTTGCCAATACCATTGATTGGACCGATGCGACGGATAGCATCCGTTTTGACACCATAAAGCTTGTCGGCGAAAAGGCTTGCGTAAGTGTTGCCGAGGGTAAAGCGCTGACGGATGGCACCAATGTCTACACAGGCACTCTTAGCGCAGAACAGATTGAGGCGCTACAGGGGCAAACACTCGTTCCTTACAGCCTGCACCACTTCTCGCAACCCGCGTGGAATTGGAATAAAGATTTTGACCACGCCGAGGCAGTGTTCCGCTGCACGGATGAAGGCTGTAATTATGCGCAGACAGTGGAAGCGCAAATCACCAAGGGTGCGCAAACCGATTCCACCTGTACCGAAGCGGGCACCATCGAGTGGGAAGGCGAAGTAGAGTTTGAAGAACAAAACTATACCGATACCGCCGTGCAGACACTTCCCAAACTCAGGGATATGGCGCACCACGACCGGGTGGAGCCGACCAAGTCCGAAGAAGGTAATATAGAACACTACACCTGCAACCATTGCGGCAAGTATTTTGTCTATGATAAAGATACCAAAGACTATGTAGAGGTTGCGCCCGAAGATGTAGTGCTTCCCAAACTTCCGGCGGCAAACGGCTACAGTTTGACTTTGAAAGATGACATTCAGGTCAATCTTCTCATTGATGCCGCCTGCTACGGGGCGGAAGACGGCTATATTCGCTACGAGTATTTTGCCGATATTCATGAAGAAACCGCCGAAAAAATCCTCAGCGAACCGGTGAATATTGCTTCACTGGATGTGTATACCGGCAGCGGCAGTTATCAGGGCAACCGCATCCTGACACTCAACGCCGCACCTGCACAGATAGCCCAGTCGTTTACCGTCTATGTATACACCCAAGAGGGTGAACTCAAGGATACCCTGCATGCATCCATTTCCAACTACTGCGAAGCGCTCAAAGACAATCCTTCCTACGGTTTGCTGATGAGCACCCTGCTCAACTACGGGCAACTTGCCAACGAGTATTTCGGTTACGCCGACAAGGTAGGAGACGATTATGCGGTACCGCATTCCGAAAACTACCGCGCCGCGCTCAATGGAGCGGAACGCGGCATACTGGATGAAACGGCGGTTGCGGGCGTTACGCAACAGGGAAATGCGCAAATTAAAGGTGTTTCTTTCATCGCCCAAACCAAGCCGGAATTTAAGGTCTACTTTAAAAACACCAAGTCTACGGAAGCGGCGGTCAGTGATGACTTGACCTTCACAACCGAGAAGACAAGCGACGGGGTGGTGGTTAAAATTACCGGCTTGAAAGCGAGTGAATTCTCTAAGACCTTCACGGTTACGGTCGATGGCACCGAGGTGACTTTAAACGGCTACGGCTTTGTCAAAGTGGCGCTGGGTAGCCAAAGTTTGAAAGAACTCGCACAAGGGCTGTTCCGCTATGCGCGGGCAGCCGAACAGACTTTCATTTAAGGAGGGAACACAATGCGATATATAACACCTGAACTGGACATCATCCGCTTCGCGGCGGCAGAGGTTCTTTCCGAGAGCCAAACCGATAAAAAAGAGGGTTGGGAATCCGATATTGTTTGGTATTAATCTTCTAAACACAAAAGAGCAAAAGAGACGGTCGCCGACCGTCTCTTTTGCTCTTTATATTTAGATTTATTTAGCGCACTAAAAAATTGACAATTGTCGGCAAATTGGCAAACAGCGAAGAGAGCGCGACCGCGAAGAAAATGAAAAGCAGGTTGATTTTCCACTCTTCGGCAAGCAAGCCGAGAAATTCGCGCATTTGCGCATTCGGCCAGAAATACCACTTGGTTTTGGCACCGATGCCGGAGGCACGCATACCCGCTTTGGCGGAAAAAATACCGCTGCGGAAAATGTGGTAGTTGGTGGTCGAAAACAGGATATTGGCATCTTTTTTGTGCGCATCGGCAATCTCTTTGGAAAAGCACATATTTTCCAGCGTGGTGGTCGAGCGCGTTTCGGGGAATATCAGGCTCTCGTCAATTCCCTGCTCCATCAAATAACGCTTCATGCTTTCGGCTTCGCTGATCACTTCATCGCTGCCCTGCCCGCCGGAGGGGATAAAGCACGCCTGCTTTCCGCTGTGCTCCAACTGCTGCCGGTAAAAATCCAGCGCGCGGTCTATTCTGCCCTGCAGCAGCGGCAGCGGGGTACCGTCGGCGCGGATTTTGCAGCCGAGAATGATGATAAAATCCTGGTTATATTTAGGTTTAAAGGTGGCGGCATACTGCGTGCACAGTGATGCTGCCAGCAACAGGCATTCGCCGTAAACAAAGCCGGAGGAAATGACTGTGCGTATCAGCGCGCCTTGCACTTCCATACCGCTGATACCGGTGGTATTCGGGTAGAGCACTGTCAAAAGGATACAGGCACCGGCGCCCGCCACCAGCATCGCACTGATAAGAATGCCGAACAAATTGTTTTTGCGCAGCCCTTCGTGGCGAATTAAAGCGAGGTTGCTCGCGCACAAAAAGCCCGCAAAGAGCACCAACAGCGGCAGTGAGAGCAGGAAAACAATGCTCATCACAAAGCCGGCAATATTGGCAACCTGCCACGCGTCCGCCTGCTCGGGCGAAAGAACACAGTGGTGAAAGAGCACAAAATATAATACCGACTGCATCCAAAAGAAAATCATCAGCGCCAAATCCAAAACAGTCTTATAAGAAAAGAATTGCTGCCGACGCCGCTTGCCCAGTTGCATAAAGCAAAACGCAAAAGACACAACGTTCATCAGCGTGATGCCCAGCACTACAAAGAGAAAGCCGCCGAAGTCGTAGCCGGAAACGAAAATGACACCCGTGGGCAGCACGTGGAATTCGTAATACACCGTGGTGCTTTCCTTTTCGCTTTGCGGGTTGATGAAAGTGGCTTGCACACTGGTACTGCCCGCTTTGAGCGAATGAAACGTGATTTTGACCGAGTCGCCGACATTGTGTAAATCGGTTTGCTCTATTACGCTTTCATCGGAAATCATAATATTCGCCCGATAGTTTTCATAGGGCACGGGCAGGTAAGTGTAATAATACTTACCCGCAATGAGAATTGCCACGATGGTAAACAGGATGATGGCGGCATAACTGCTCCCTAAAATTAAAAGATGTTTTTTCTTCATAAATAGTAAGCTTATCGCTTTAATACTTGCGTATTGACGGGGAATTCAAAATAGGTGTCGGGGTACGGTTCGTTTTCTAAAGTGAAGTGCCACCACTCGCAGTCCAGCGGGGCAAAGCCGTGCTTTTTCATCATTTTCTGTAAAAACATGCGGTTATTGTACTGCTCGTCGCTTACCGCGCGGCAGTCCGGGTGAGAGAGTTCACTGAAATAGTCAAAGGGGCTGCCCATATCGATGTCTTTGCCGGTCTGCATATCCAAGAGCGTGACATCGACGGTGCTGCCGCGGCTGTGCGAAGACTGCCCGGCAATATAGCCTTTTTCAAACAGTTCCTGCTTTTCCAAATCCGGGTAGAAAAACGGTTTCATGCGCTGGTCGAGGTCTTCAATGCCCCACAGCACAAACTGCTTGACCGCCGTGGCGGGGCGGTAGGCATCAAACACTTTTAAGCGGTAGCCCAAGACATTGAGCTCGTTGCAGATTTCCTGCACCGCGCGCGCCGCCTGCACTGTCAGTATTGCGCAGGGCTGCTCGTAGCCGTTGATGCGCTCCCCGATAAAGTTATATGTCGAAAAATAGCGAATATCCTGCATAATCGAGGGGGCGTAGTCCGAGAGTAAGACAAAGCCGGAACTGTCGTTGATGACTGCTTTTTCAAAATCGATTGCCATAGCAAATCCTTTCTGTTGCCGCATTGCCGGGCAAAGTGAGTTTAATAGTCGAACGGGTCAGAATCGTTTTTGCGCGCCTGCTGCCGTTTGTAAGCTTCATACTGCCGTTGCTTTTCGCTCTTTTCATGGCGCTTACGGCGCTGCGGCACCTCTTTTTTCTCTTTGACTTTCACTTTCACTTTCTCTTTGTTTGCAGCGCGCTTGCGCAGTTTAATGATAAGGAAAATGATGAGCGCGAGCACCAACAGGCAAATGAGTATCACAAGCAGATGCGCTTTGAGAAAAGCCAGGCATTTGAAGAAGGTGGAGAGTTCTACCGCATTGCCGGTTTGCAGCTCAACGGTTGCGAGCACCTGTTTATTGTAAACAATATTTGCTTTGCAAATTTTTTCACCTTTTTTGAGCGGTGCCTGCAGTTCTTCGGGCGGGTCAATCGGCTCGATTTTAACATCGGCATCTGCCGTGGTCGGTACGAGCACCTTGATATCGGTGCTGCTGACAAGGGGCACACTGTCCGCATCCTTGGCGCGGGTGAGCTTAATGTCAATGGCGGATTGCCCCTGTTTGAGCACGGTGGCGTAGTGCAGCGAGTCAAACGCCCAGTCAAAGAGCGTTGCCGCATCGATAAAGGAATACTTGGCTTCCACACCCTCATAGTCCTGCATCGGGGAATCCATGACAATGGCAAGGTAGCGGTAGTCGCCTTTGGCTGCCGTTGTCACCACGCAGTAACCGGCAGCATTGGTCGAGCCGGTCTTAATGCCTTTGGCATATTCATAGTAATAAATCGGCTGTGAGTCATCGAGCATAAAGTTTGTGTGGTAATAGCGAATTTCGTGAAAATCCACATAGGTTTGGGTGCAAATTTGCATAAAGATGTCGTTTTCCATTGCCGCCAGCGTCATGCGCGCAATATCGGCGGCAGTGGTGTAGTGGTCTTCGTCGTGAAGCCCGTCGCAGTTGACAAAGTGGGTAGAGTTGCACCCGACCTTTTTTGCCCAGTCGTTCATCATATCCACAAAAGCGGAAACACTGCCCGCAATCGCTTCGGCGGCAACATTGCAGGCATCGCACGCGGAGTAGACCATAATCAGTGAGAGGAGTTTTTCCATTGTCACTTCTTCCCCTGCGCGCAAACCGACAATCTGTGCATCGGTATCATTGAGCACTTCAATCGCACCCTGCGAAACGGTCGTTTTTTGTTGCAAATCTTTCATATTGTTTAAGATAACCATCGCGGTGGCTATCTTGGTTAAAGAAGCGGGGTACTTCTTTTTGTCTTGATTCTTTTGTGCCAGCAGCGGGTGACTGTCATCGTTCAAATCAAAGAGCATATAGGCATCGGCATAAACAGTCTCCGATACCTCATAGAGTGCATCCCCTTTGCTTTTGGCAGCTGCCGCGCCGAGCGCAAACGGGCTCAGGCACGTGAGCAGCACCAGGACAATCACCATAAACAGGCTGATTTGTTTTTTCATTGTGTACTCCTGTCGTGAATCAAACGCATTGAATTCAACAAAATTTGCGATAAACGCTTGAATAATAATTATATCATATTTATATAAACATTTGCAACTTTATTCTTTATATGTGAATATTTTCACTTTTTGCTTTTTTCCTAAGAAAATTATGATATAATTAATCTATTATGGATAGAACATATCTGCACAGGGGAGGCTCAACTATGAAGAAAATACTTTCGTTAATTTTGATTGTCGCCATGCTTTTAGGCATTGCTTGTTTGGCGGGCTGTTCGGCAAAAAAAGAAGAAACAACAGAATCTACGCAAGAAGTTACGAAAGAGGCGGCAGGCATTGATTATCTGGTGGTCGTCAATAAACTGCACAAGCTGCCGGAGGATTGGGAGCAAAAGCTTCAAATTACCAAGATGAACAACTCTCTGGGGGATGATGTCGAGGTCGAAACCAAAGCGTATGAAGCGTACCTCAAACTCAAAGAAGCATTGGCAAAAGAAGGCGTGAATATCGATTTGGACTCCGCGCGCCGCAGCATTGCCGCGCAAGAGGATATTGTTAAGCGCTTCACCGAGAAATACGGTGAAGATTATGTCAAAAAATATGTGGCGGTTCCCGGTTATTCCGAGCACCACACCGGCTTGGCGCTGGATTTGTATTTGAACATTGACGGCAAGGATGTTTACCTGAATGAAGATATGGTCAAATACCCCGAAATTTGGGAGAAAATCCACCAAAAACTTGCCGATTACGGCTTTATTCTGCGCTACTTAAAGGGCAAGGAACATGTCACCGGCTACAGCTACGAACCTTGGCATATCCGCTATATTGACGATGCGGATGCGGCAAAAGAAATCACCGCAAAAGGCATTGCGTTTGAAGAATACCTCGGTTTGGTGAAAACCACGGATGTGGCGTATGATTACGGTCAATCCAAACTCTACAAAAAAGCACAAATTGAAGAATGTATGGATTTGGTCAAGTGCAAATTTGCCGAGTGGGAAGGCTGCGAACTTTTGGCGCTGCGCTATGCGGGCGATGAGAAAAATGCGAGAGAAAAAGTAGAAAGACTCAAATCCTTAAATAAAAAAGAACCCGATCAGTACACCGCTGTTATGGTGCTGGAGACGGATTTCAGGACCGGCGAAAAAATTTCCGATACTCTTACTTTGGAACCCGGGAAAGACTACACCGATTATCAATGGATTCTTGCCTGCGATAAAGACGGCAGCTGGGAATTAGTTGAAGCCGGCTATAAATAAAAAATAAGGCGGGTGCTCTTCGGAGCACCCGTCAGACGGTCGAAAAAGTGGCTGAAACCACACGGATTTATAAATCAGAACACTTTTCGCTTTTCTCGACAATTTCTAAATAGTTTTTAGTAAGAGAAAAATACAAGCATATGCTATTAGAAAATCGCCGTTTTTTACTGATATCACGGCGATTTTGTGTTTTGTCCAGTCTCTGCTTGGAGTATCTACATACGCCTCCGCGCAGAGACTGACAAATGTCATCTACCTTTTTTCAACATCTGCCAGCGTGTCGAAACCCAGTTTTTCGACACGCTGCCGGGTGCTCTTCGGCGCACCCGTT
>JAFRJB010000114.1 GCA_017432485.1 Clostridia bacterium | reverse complement strand
TTTGCAGTTTTTGCTAAGTTATTTTATTCGGATAAGTGAGAAAAAATTCTTTGCATACTTGCCGTATTCAAGGGATTTTTTATCGCTTAGGCGGATGAAAGAACAACGCAAAAACCTGTCCCTCTTTATTTAGGGTGCCCCCATCGTGAGGCTTTCTTTTTTACAGTTTGAAGTGTAAAGAGTGAAGAGTGGAGTTGTGGTGGCGAAGCTATGCTTCGCATTATAGAAGCGGTTCGGTAAACCGAACCGCTCTTATTTACATTTTTTTGAACTCTAACACATTGATATCTTCTCAGACAAAACGGCATTTCCGTTGCTGTCGACCGTAGAAAGTGTCATACTGTCGCCGTTTATTTCAATCAGCCCGGCGCTGTATACATTTTCTTTATTGATGCCGCCATCCACAAAGCTCACAAATTCTCTGCCGTTTTCGCCCGCGGGACGTACAATGCTTTCGTGCAAATGCCCTGCCACCAACAAATCAATTCCCATGCGGTTGAATGCGGATACAATACTGCTTCTGTCTTTCCTCGGTTCATCGCTTTCTTCACTTTGCATATTATCTTCAAATAACTCATCGTGACTAATCGCTAAGCGGTATTTGGTTGCGGGAAGTTTAAGGTTCTCCAAGAATTTTTCCTGCTCGTCTCTATAAGCTTCATAATCGGCAAGCGACCAATACTCCACAAAGTTGTCGGCATTCCCCTCGCCCATATCCAGCACAACGCCGCCGAGTGACCCCAGCCGGAAGGTGTAATAAAAACTCTTTAAGCCCAAATCGCTCATCAATTCGCTTGCATAATCGCCCCGGCACTCATG
Source organism: Clostridia bacterium (assembly GCA_017432485.1). GTDB lineage: Bacteria > Bacillota > Clostridia > Oscillospirales > Acutalibacteraceae > RUG714. The sequence continues at coordinate 1,487 of JAFRJB010000114.1, read as the reverse complement.
ATTGCCGCGCACGTAAATTACCGGTATGCCGGAGTGCGTCAACTGCGCGCAGGGCGCCAACAAGTGGCGAATAATGCCTTTTTGGTCGTTGACCATATTCAATTCATCGCCGCAGGCAATGAGCACATCGGCTGCGGGAAAATCGGCAACGGCTTTTTGCGCCAGATAAGAATGCTCATGCCAATCCGAAAGCGACCAAATATTGAGGTTTTCCGCATCCTCTTTGACTGCTTTAAAGCTGTACGCCTCACTTTCAAGAGTTTTCCCGCTCCACAGAGAATACCCGGTGCGCTCCTTAACGCGGGTGGATTTCACTTGGTAGTGACTGCACCCGTCTAACAGCGCCACAGGCACACTGATATGATGTACACAGTCATTGGTGCGCAAATTGCCCGCATTTTCATCATAAAAGCTTTGTGTATTGCCGCCGCTTTCAATCAACAGTTCGCCGGTAGACGGCGTATTGGTCGCCCACACGATACTGTATGTATCTTCGCCATTCACAAAAACAGTCGGCTGCGCCGCAAATTTGAAGCTAAAAGGTTCAAACGCAATCACAACCACCCCGAAAAGCAGGCAAACGCACAATACAGCACTGCCTATTGCCTTCTTTTTTCCCTTTAAGCGCGGCAAGAGCAAAACGCTCACCACACCAAACCAAAGAATACAAAAATACGGCAGGCTTTTGCGCACATAGTAGGCATAGTCATCCCACATCTCCCAGCCCATCACGGCATAGGCGATGACCACCGCCGTAAAAAGCGCGATAAATATAAGACTAATAATCCACAGCGTTTTTAAGAGTTTGTCGCGCAGCTTTTCAAGCCTGAGAAGTGCGAAAAGTTGAAGCACAAACACGGCTATCATGAGCACCAGCAACGCGACGGAAATTCCTTTTACAGAATCCCTGTCGATAAAGTAATAAGAAACGCGCGCCGAAGAATATAACAGCGCCAACACACTTGTGTACACTGCCAGAATAAGCCACAGCACTTTGTTTTTGATGATTTTCATACGCTCTCACCCCTTTAGCAGTATTGTAACACAAATCGCATTTTTAAAGCAAGAAGAACAAGCGTGACACTGACTGCCGGTGATAAAAAATGAGAGCATCGGGTTGCCCACGTGCTGTTAAGGATAACAAGGTTCAAATTGCCTGACTTCATTCACCTTGGCAATTCTAAAATGCACTAATACACAAAGTATCAGCACATTTGATAATTGCCAATTTAAGCAAATTCAGACAATTTGAACTGCGCTGCACCTCATTTTTAAGATTGATCGTACAAGAACAAGGCACAAACCCCTTGGCAAGGCTGACGCCTGCCAAGGGGATTTAACGAAGTTGTTGTGCACAAAGATAAACATGAGGCTTATTATCCTTATCAACACGTGGGCTTTCCGATGCTCTTTATAAAATTTACTATTCTGCAAAAATTTTGCTGTTGATGTAATCTTTCACATACTTGGATTCAGTCGGTGAGAGC
>JAFRJB010000113.1 GCA_017432485.1 Clostridia bacterium | reverse complement strand
GGGCGAGACACTCGCACTCGTTCCGCTTCGCTCAATTCCTTTTGGTGCGGCGTTTGCCGCACGTTAAAATCGGGTGAGGGCAGAGCCCTCCCACACTTATTCACTATTCCTTTTTACTTATTACTTCAAATAAGGATTTGGGAGCCCGCAAGGGGCTCCGCAAATCCTTATTTGTCGAAAGGAACTCTATGTCTATAAAAATGATTGCCGCCGATTTAGACGGCACGCTGTTAAATACACACAGTCAGCTTAGCGCCTATACCCGAGAGGTATTGGCGCGCTGCGCGGCGCAAAACATTAAACTTGTCGCGGCAACCGGCAGGGCTTACACCGCGATGCCTGCGTGCATCGCCGAAAGCGATCTGTTTGATTACGCCGTTACTTCCAACGGCGCCGCGATTTATGATATGCACCGCAAAGCACTGCTGCAAGATTTTGTACTGCCCGCCGACAGCGCGCGGCAGTTAATAGACTTCGCTCTCCAAGAGCGCTTGGGGCTGGAGCTCATTTGCGAAGGCAGTGCCTACGGCGAAGGCTATTACTTCGACCACCCGGAGGCCTTTCTTTTCAATCAGCGCTCTATTGATTACCTGCGCAGCACCCGCACAAAAATCGATGACTTGGAAGCCTTTTTAGCTACCCGCCTTGCGCGCCTGCAAAGCATTGATTTTGTGCTGCCTGCGGGGCGGGAAAAAGAAAGCATTGCGGCGCAATTTGCGAGAAACATCGAGCTCTACATCACCTCTTCCCACGCGCGCATTCTCGAGTTTTCCGCTGCCGGCTGCGGCAAAGCCAACGCCCTGCGCTACCTTTTAGAGCGCGAAGGCACCACCGCGGATGCGCTCGCCTGCTTCGGCAATGCCGAAAACGATTTGGAAATGATACAGCTTGCCGCCGTGGGTGCGGCAGTCGCCAACAGCCCGCCGGAAGTGCTTAAGCAAGTGCCCCTGCACTGCGGCGACTGCAATGCCGACGGGGTTGCCAAGTTTATAGAAGAAAGCCTTCACTTATGAAGGCTTTCTTCTATAAACAGGCGACAGGTTACAGGCAACAGCAGTAACCGGGTTTTGGCATCATTGCCAAAGCCCGGTTTTAAACACACTCCCTGCCGGAAGGCAGGGAGTGTGTTTGTGTCGCAGCAGCAAGAGTGATGCTTGACCTTGTTCGGTCAATATAAATTATAGCCCGAATTTGGGCAATTGTCAACAATTTGTCAATATTTTATACTCTATATGAGGTGATGTGATAAAATGATTGTTTATGATAAATTGTGGACTACTTTAAAAGAAAAGAACATTTCCCAATATAAACTCATAAAAGAATACCATATTAGTAACGGGCAATTAGACAGGTTAAGAAAAAACGGCAATGTCAGCACCCACACCTTGGATGTTCTTTGTCAAATTTTAGAGTGTAATCTGGAAGATATAGCAGAGTATAAACAGAAATAGTTTTCAGTAATAAAGCAGGCACAGCCTGCTTTATTTATGTGCCGCCGGGCGGCACCACCACAACTCCACTCTCCACTCTTCACACCAAAAAGAAAAAATCAGGCGATGCCTGATTTTTCTTTTTATAAATCATTCATAATTAAATCATCTAAACTCTCGCGCTTAACGGCTTGGTAGCTCTTGCCCTCATTGAGCATCACCACCGCCGGTCGCGCAATGCGGTTATAATTAGACGCCATCGAGTAATTGTAAGCGCCGGTGGTGCAAACCGCAACAATATCTCCCCTGACGGGTTTTGGCAATGTGACATCCGGCTGAATAATGTCGCCGCTCTCGCAGCACCTGCCGACCACATCTGCCGTAAAGTCCGCCGGTTCTGTCGCCTTATTCGCCACAAAGAGGGTGTATTCCGAGCCGTAGAGCGCATAGCGCGGGTTATCGGTCATACCGCCATCAATGGAAATGTAGTTTTTGTAGCCGGGGATTTGCTTAATGGTGCCGACCGTGTAGAGAGTCATGCCCGCATCCGCCACAATGCTTCTGCCGGGCTCCATAATCATCTTGGGCACCTGCAAGCCGAGTTCGGCGCACAAATTGTGCACATATGCGCTCACCTGCTTAATATTAGCGGCAATATCAATTTCGGGCTCGCTCTCGACATACTTCACACCGTAGCCGCCGCCCAGGCTCAATTCTTTGAGCTCATAGCCGTATTTGGCTTTCATCTCGGCGGCAAAGCGCAGCATAATTTCGCTGCCGCGCAAGAAGGTATCGGAATCAAAGACCTGCGAACCGATATGGCAGTGGAAACCCATCAGCTCAATCTCCTCCATCTCCAGCGCCAGGCGGGTGATTTCTTCCGCCTGACCGGTTTCGATTGCGGAGCCGAACTTGGAGTCAACTTTACCGGTATTGACTGCTTCATAAGTGTGCGTATCAATGCCCGGTGTCAGCCTCAAAAGCACCTTTTGCTTGGCGGGGTTGCCTTTGTTGCTGCGCTCAATGGCATAGAGTTCTTCCTCGTTATCAACCACAAAGTAGCCGACACCGTTTTCAATCGCAAACTCGACATCATAATCGGTTTTATTATTAGAATGAAAATAGGCGTTTTCCAGTGACATGCCCGCCTTCATCGCCGTATAGATTTCGCCGACGGAGACGACATCAATCCCCAAGCCTTCTTCATTGATAATTTCATACATGCGCATAAACGAAGCCGCCTTGGAGGCATAGACCGGCAGTGCACTTTCAAAATGCGCATCCATCGCATTTTTATAAGTGCGGCAGTTTTCGCGAATCTTCTCTTCATCCATCAAATACAGCGGTGTGCCGTATTTGCGGGCAAGTTCGCAAACATCCTGCCCCGCGAAGGTCAGATTTCCTTTTTCATTGACCCCAATGTTGTTACAAATCATTTTTTATCTCCCAATAAGCAAGGCAAAGCCTTGCAGTTTTTATGCTTTGCAAGTTTGGAGTGTGGAAAGTGGAGAGTGAAGTTGTGGTGGTGCCGCTTTGCGGCACATTTTAAACACAACGCAAAGCGTTGCCACCTTTAATTCCGCATTCCGAATTCCGCATTCCGCATTATATCAGGTTTTCCTTTTTCATCAAATCGAGCAGCACTTCCTCGTGGGCGCTTTCCATGGGTGTAAGCGGCAGTCTGAGATAATTCTCACCGTAACCCATCGCTGCCATTGCCGCTTTGACCGGAATGGGATTGACTTCCGAGAAGAGCGCATTAATTAACGGCAAATAGTGCAGCTGCATTTCCAAGCTTCCCTTTACATCGCCCTGCAAATACTTGCGGCACATTTGTGAAGTCTGCCCCGGCAGCAGGTTAGACAACACGGAAATCACACCCTTGCCGCCCAGGCTCATCACAGGCACAATCTGGTCATCGTTGCCCGAATAAATATCAATCTTATCGCCGCACAACTGCGCGACTTCTGCAACCTGAGAAATGTTGCCGCTCGCTTCTTTAATTGCCGCAATGTTTTCGTGCTCGGCAAGTTTGGCAACGGTTGCAGGCAAAATATTGCAGCCGGTGCGCGAAGGCACATTATAAAGAATTAACGGTTTTGTAGAAGCATCTGCAATTTTTTCAAACGAAGCAATCAAGCCGCCCTGGGTTGCTTTATTATAGTAAGGGCTGACAACAAGCATCGCATCCGCACCCGCTTTACAGGCATAGTCTGTCAGTGCCAGCGAATAGGCAATGTCGTTGCTGCCGGTGCCGGCAATAACCGGAACCGCACCTGCCACGCGCTCCACACAAAAGCTGATGGCAGCCTTGTGCTCTTCATCGGTTAAAGTGGAGCCCTCACCGGTGGTGCCGCAAACAACAATGGCATCAATCCCCTCGGCAATCTGCCAATCAATGAGCATACCAAAGCTATTGTAATCAATACCGCGCTCATTAAGCGGGGTGATAATGGCGGTAGCCGCCCCTTCAAAAATAGTGTTTTTCATAACTTTCTCCTTCTCATTAAGGGTTTCAATACAATCAAGTTTGAAAACGCCAAAAAGCGCTTAAACAGCAGATTTAAAGCAGGTTCATAACTAATTGATTTTCCCTGTAAAAAAGCAGCCCGAAGCGGACTGCAAATTAGTGGTGTAATTCGCAGTAGCCCTCCACTTTCGTGACAACCGAGCAGATATTCTCTGCTAAGCCAGATTACCCTTGCGCCTCAGGCTCTTCGGCAACAAGCCCCTTTCACCGCCGCAACGCTGTGCGAAAGCTTTCACACCGGCTACTGATGACTGATGCACCTCTACTTGCTTTTATTGACTTTTATATACAATACCATTATTCCTTGACTTTGTCAAGGACAAATAAGGATTTGTCGAGGTCTACGACCTCGCAAATCCTTATTTGTGCAGTCAGCGGTCAGCGGTCAGCAGTTAGCGAATGGTGGCGTTGCTGCGCAACGCATTTAAATCGGGTGCGGGTGTCCCGCCCTCGGCTGGCTGCCGACTGCCGGCTGCCGACTGCTGAGCGTCAGCTCGACAAATCCTTATTTGGCGAACAAAAATCCCGCAGGGCAATGCCCTGCGGGATTTTTTTGTTCAAACTAAAGACCAAACTTTTCAGCTAAATACGCTCTGGTGTTCGGGCTCTCCTGCGGGTTATTGACCGCTTGCTGTGCAATGTAGAGCACCGTTCTCGAAGAGTAGCTGCTGTCATACACGGTGACTTCCATGCCGTCTATCGAATAGGTGACATAGCTTCTTGCCGCATAGTGTGTATCCCAGTTGGCTCTCTTAAGTTTGAGCACCAAATTGTAGGTATAAATATCTGTGCCGCTCTCGGTGGTGTAAATACTGTAGTGACCGTTAATCATGGAGAACTTGGTCACATACATACCGCCTTCCACCAACTGGTCAACATTGACCGGGGTGTTGTCGGTGGGCTCTACGCCGCCGTTGAGGTACTTAGTCTGCGTGTAAACAAAGCCGAAATCAATGACCTCTGCATCTTCCGGCACTTCGCAGGCACCGGTGAAGCGCATATCCTGGTAATCGCTTTGTGTGCTCTCCTCTGTAATGCGCAGCGCCGCTGCTCTGTTGGCGTAATCATAACCGGCAACTTGGTAGCGGTTGAACTTCGGGCTTGCAAAGGAGCCGGAATCCACAATGCTGCCACAGTTGGAGCACATCACATAGTAAGTGCCGTCAATCCCGTCTTTGGGCGGGGTTAACAGATTGTGGGCGCCTTCGGTATGCTGGGTTAACGCAAAACCTTCCGCACTATTCAACACTGCTGCCGCTGCATGCTCACCGGCATTGTTGCTCAATGCCAATTCATTCAACTCTGTCGCCGAAGCATAAGCATCCGCATACCGTTCTAAGAGAACCGCGCTATTACAGAATGAATCGCCAAAGTCTTGCAAAGTTTCGTAATTGAAGATAAATTGGTCAACTTGCTCTAACTGCTCTGTGGTCGCAATCGGGTCGAGTTTATTATACTCTGTCTGGAATTCTTCCAACAATGCATTGTATTCATCCACATCAAAGATAGAGAATACTTGTGTTAACTCATTGTAGTTTTCATCGAACCAATCTACAAAAGCTTCGATGGAAATTTCGGTATACACACCGTCCCAATCATCGACATGCTCTTCTACATCGGCAATCATCTCGCTGAGCGTAGTGTCAGTCATTTGCTTTGCGTAGTATACCATGGTAATATCTTTACTCTCTTCGCAAATATATTCCGAAGAAATACCCTGGTAATAGTAGCGGGAAGCATACTGCGCAAAAGTGCTGTCGGGCTGCGGCTCATAGTGGTAGCCCTTAACCGTATAAGTACCGTCACCCAAATCTGCCGTACCGTCAAGCACTTCACCATAGGTCGTGGTCTTGTTGTAGGTTTCGGTATAGGGCTGAATAATCTCGTTTTCGATCTCATGCGTGCCGGTCGGGTTGAGCATCCTGTGGTAAACATACATATCAAAAGAAGTATACTGCAAGTTTCTCATTGCATTATTGAGATTATTGACAATGGTATCCACTTCATTTTGGGTGCCGGGGTTGGATGTTGCCGAAGTGGTATCCACACTGCGCGCGGCGAGCAATTCGCTGCCGCAGGCTTCGTCCACATTGGTAAACTGCCCGTTTGCCGAAACAGTATTGAAATTGGCAATGGAATCATTCAAATCGGAGAAATCAATGTTCCAATAATCATAAGTATGCTCGTAGGTGCCCTTGGTGGTCAAGGTGGGCATAAAGGAATCGGAGTGCTTATTGCAGCTGTCGGCATAGCTGCCGTTGAAGCGCAGCACATTGGAAGCACCGGTTTCGAAGAGATAGAAGTCTACCGTCGTTTCCGCAATAGAGGAAGCTTTGTCGCCGGTGTGCTTATTGTGAATTAAGCAATAAGTGCCGTTGGCGCTTTGCTTTTTAAATTCGGTCAAAGCGCTATTAAGCGCGCTTGCTTTTTGGTTAATCTTGTATTGGCTGGTAATATCGTTACCCAATTCAATCTGCGCGGTACGGATGGTCGAAGAACTCATGGAACACATAGCCGACCATTTGTTGGCATTGTAGTAGCAGGAAAGCATGCCTTTGGTGGCATCTACACTCGTTCTCAAGTTCTTTCTGGAATAGGCATAGACATAAAGGCTGGAATTGAGATAACAAGAATTATCCGTGCTGGTTGTGGTCAAAATATTCAAGCCGTCATCATTGTCCTGGTCACCGTCAAAATAAATCTCGGCGGGAGCATCTTGCGTAGAAGACCCCGTAAAGATGGTGCCGTAGAACGGGACAAATTTACCGCCTGTTGGCAAGTTGATATTCACCTTTTCGCAGTATCTGCTGGTATGCGCACTGGCGGCAGCACTTGTGGAGAAACCGAAGGTGCCGGCAGCATCATAGGTGCCGCGCTGCACATAGTAACCGGAATCGTCTTCATCCGGCTGGAAGTAATAGGTGCTGCTGTCATTCGGCTTAAAGTAGAAGCCCAAGCCCGCAGACTGATAGGTCGGGTGCAAATCGGTATCAATATAGAAATTCGCTTTTAAACTCTGCTGGTTATTATTGTTGTTTTGACCGGAAGTGCTGACCAAATCGATAACACCGTAGTCGCTTTGGTATTTACAATATACGTCTACCGTTGTGCCGGTCAGCCAGCCCCAAGTCGAACCGCCATTGTTGTCATACAATCTGACATCGGCGGTGGTTCCCTCTGCCAAATGGTTGACAAACGGAATGGTAGCACCCGTAGAGAGGTTTGCTAAGTTGCCGGTGGCGGCATCATACAATCCATCCAAGGTGTAACTGACAGTAATATCCGCATTATAGTTGGCACTTGCCGCTTTCAAATCCAGCAGTTGGTAGGTCTTGGTCTGCCCGGCTGTGAGCGTATCGCTTGCCGGATTGACTTTGAGTTTATCGGCTGAACTGCTGGAGAAACTAACCGTTGCCGTGCGGGAAGAATTGTTGGTTACCACCATCGTGTTGGTGGTTGTCATCTGGAAAGAACTGTTCAGAAGATACTGGTCTACAATCTTACCGTCTGCCTTAAAGTAAATGGTCAAACCGGCTTTTTCGCGGTTGGCAAAAGTCGGCGCATAGGTCATGGTGGAACTGTTGGTCACCGTAATGGTTTTGGTAAGAGAGTAATTGTTAGGAACAGAAGTATTGAGTGTAGCGTAGGTCGCTTTCAGGTTCACACTTCTGGTATTGGCATCGGGGTTATTCGCATCGCCCGTACCTTTAATGGTCATAACATTTTTATCTTGCGAGAAAGTAAGACCGGTCACCGGTGTATACGCAAAGTTCGGCGCCATCATAGTCACACCCCACTGGTCAACGACCGAGAATGTCTGCACTGCCGAAGTAGCACTTAAACCTGCCGGCAAAGTGAGGTTATTGACAGTTGCATCGCCCTGCTTGGCGTAGGGGTAATACTGGGAAAGCGCACTCACATTGGAGAACATCAAGTCGCTGGTACCCTCACCGTTGGAGCGCTCGATTTTGGAAAAATCATAAATCGCTTCAAAAGAGCCGATTTCCGCATTCCAAATCTTTAAGCCCGCATAAATACCGCTGTCGTTATCTGCCATATTGGTCTTTTTGACAGAAACGGTTGCTTTTTGCGGGAAACCGGTAATGACGGCATTGTAAACAAAGCTGCCTTCGCCTTCATAGTTAAAGGCATTGGCATCAATCACATCGAAAAGGCGCTCTGTCACTTCGGGTGCCGTGCCGTTATCGGGGCGGTGAACAATTGTGATATCACCCGACTCCGATTTAATGGCTTTGGGTTGCTGCGAATAGTTCGGGCTGTACTTGACAACTTCTATCTGCACAAGGTACTTGCCCTGCGCGGCATCACTCTGTGTGTAGGTGACTGCCTGTGCACCGTTGTGCAAATCGGTCGGGAAAGAAGCGGCAGATGCCTGCGGCACGGCAAAAACCATACCGGAAACAAGCATCACGCACACCAAACAAAGTGATAACGCTTTGCGAAACTTCTTCATAAATGAACCTCCTTTAATTGCAACTGCAAAAAAATAGAATTATATACAATAATTATATAATTATATCGCAAAATTCACAATAGTTAATGCTACAAACTATAGAAGTTCTTTTTGTGCAATATTACAAAAAATCCCCCGCAAAGCTGCGGGGGTAAAATTAGATATAACGCTTTTACTCGCTTTCATAAATAAACTGCCGAAGTGCTTCCCTGTTTTTCTCAAAGTCAATCGAGAGCGCCTGCTGATCGCCGAAATATTGGCTGGTGTAGCTGTCGTCAATCGGGATGCGCAGCTGCTCCACATCATAGCCCAGGTAACCGAAGATACCCAAGCCGATGCCGAGCATTTCGCCCTTGGTGATATCGGTTTTGACCTGCGGCAAAATCACTTCCGCCAAATGATAATCGGTAAAAGGACCGGCGTGTTTGACTTTTTCAACAATCGCGCTCATCACTTTTCTTTGGCGCTGGGTGCGCATAAAGTCGGAATCCAGGTAACGAATGCGACAGTAAACAAGGGCTTCGTCACCGTTAAGTTTGTTAATACCGGCTTTCACCGTTTCACTGGTATTTTCATTAATAAAGTCGGCTTCCGCTTGCGTCACTTCCACCTCCACGCCGCCGAGTTCATTGATAATAGAAGAGAAAATATCAAAATCGACCATCGCGTAACTGTCAATCTTAATGCCGAAATTATACTCGATTGTATCCATCAGTAAACCGGCGCCGCCATAGGCAAACGCGGCATTGAGTTTGGCGTAATCATGGTCGGGAATATATACCCAGGTGTCGCGCATAAAGGAAGTGAGTTTAAACTTGTGATGCACTTTATCGATGCTCACAAGCATAATGGAGTCGGATCGCTGCGAACCGCCGCTGCTGTCATCACAACCGATAAAGAGAATATTCTTCACCCGACGGTTGCTCATCAGCTTGGAAGAATCCAAATAAAGATTGGAATGCTCGCTGGGCACATAGTTAATTTTGTTTAAAAGTGAAATGCCAAAGAAGCCGACAATGCCGGTCAACACCAGCACGATGGCGAGCACAATCGCCAATATTTTTTTGGCTTTAGAGCGCTTCTTTTTGCCGCGCTGCGGCGGTGTCGGCTTGCCGGCATAGCGCGACTGCTTTGCGGGCGCGGCGGAATACATATCTTCATAGCCGCTGTGGCGCACCGGTACGCGCTTGGTGTTTTGCATTTCTTTGGCATAAACATTGCGCGGATTTTGCGCCGCCATACCGGTATAATCGGCGCCTCGGCTGCCGACCGGCGGGTCTGAATTGTCGGTTCTGCCGGAAGAAATGTCTTCATATTCATCGCCAGAAAAAGAAAAATCATCTTCTTCCCTGCCGGAATAGATATCTTCGTAATCTTCACTGCTGTATTTGTTCAAAATAGCCTCCCTATGGTTCGCCGGTGCGAACAGCGTTCAGTGTTCAGTATTCAGTGTTCAGTTGTGCCGCCTTGCGGCACAATTTAAATGCAACGCAACGCGTTGCCACCACAATTATTCATTATTCATTATTCACTATTCATTCGTTATGCTTGCTTGCAATGCAAGCAAGCATAACTGCGCCTGTAAGCCGAGTTCTGTTTTTCAGGTAATTATCTATCTCGACTGTACATTACTGCACAGCTCCAGCTGTCCTTTGAAGTATGGGTCGGGCAAACCACTTCGGTCGACATTGCTCCGGATAGGGTTTACAGGGCTCTCTTGTTACCAAAAGAGCCGGTGAGCTCTTACCTCGCCTTTCCACCCTTACCGAGATTACTTTCGGCGGTATATTTCTGTTGCACTTTCCCTGGGGTCACCCCCGGCGGCCGTTAGCCGTTATCCTGCCCTGCGGAGCTCGGACTTTCCTCATAAATATAAATATTTACGCAATTACCCGGCGCAGTTACAAAATTATTATAAAATATATCTATTTCATTGTCAAATAGATTTGACGAATCTGTTTTTTATGCTATACTAATAAGAGTAACTTTTTTAAAGGGGTTTTTGAAATGATTTCCACAAATGATGTAACCGTACAATTCGGCGGTCAGGAACTGTTTAAACATGTGAATATCACCTTTACACCGGGCAACTGCTACGGCTTAATCGGTGCCAACGGTGCCGGCAAGTCCACCTTTTTAAAGGTGCTCAGCGGTGAAATTGAGCCTGACAGCGGCGAGGTCTTTATCACCCCGGGTGAAAGGCTTTCCGTTTTAAAGCAGGACCACTTCGCTTACGATGAATATGAAGTGGTGCAAACCGTTATCATGGGCAACGAGCGCATGATTGAAATTATGAAGCAAAAAGATGAAATCTACGCCAAAGAGGATTTCACGGATGAAGATGGCGAAATTGCCGCCAACTTAGAAGCGGAATTTGCCGAAATGGGCGGCTGGGAAGCCGAGAGCGATGCCGAATTTTTGCTCAACAAATTGGGCATTACCGATGAATTCCACTTCTTAAAAATGGCGGAGCTTTCCAACGAGCAAAAGGTAAAAGTGCTCTTGGCACAGGCGCTGTTCGGCAACCCCGATATTCTGCTGCTTGACGAACCGACCAACCACTTGGACTTAGCGGCGATCCGCTGGCTCGAAGGCTTTTTGATGGAATTCCCCAACACCGTTATCGTTGTTTCTCACGACAGGCACTTTTTAAACACGGTCTGCACCCACATTGCCGATGTAGACTTCGGTGAAATTAACCTCTATACCGGTAACTACGATTTCTGGTATGACTATACACAAATTCGCCAGCGCCAACAGCGCGAGCAAAACAAGAAAAACGAGCAGAAGGCGCAGGAGTTAAAAGAGTTTATCTCCCGCTTCTCCGCCAATGCTTCCAAGTCCAAGCAGGCGACCAGCCGCAGAAAACAACTGGAAGCGCTTGAACTGATTGAAATGCCGGTTTCCTCGCGCCGCTTCCCCTTTGTGGGCTTTACTCCCGACCGCACAGTCGGCAACGATTTGCTGATGGTGGAAGGCTTGACCAAAACCATCGGCGATCGCAAGGTGCTCGACAATGTTTCGTTTGTCATTAACCCCCACGATAAAGTCGCTTTTGTCGGCTCGGATGCCCTTGCCAAAACCACGCTGTTTCGCATCTTAATGGGCGAAATTGAGCCGGATGCCGGCACTTACAAATGGGGTGTTACCACCTCTCAGGCGTTTTTGCCGAGTGATAACAGCGAATTTTTTGACGGCTGTGAACTCAACCTGGTCGACTGGCTGCGGCAGTTTACGGATTTATTCTTGGAAACCGATATTCGCGGGTGGCTGGGCAGAATGCTCTTTAGCGGCGATGAAGTCTACAAAAAAGCAAAAGTGCTTTCCGGTGGTGAAAAGGTCAGATGCATGCTGTGTAAACTGATGCTCAGCGGCGCCAATGTGCTCATTTTGGATGAACCGACCAACCACCTGGATTTGGAGAGCATTACCGCGCTCAATAACGGGTTAATTAACTACCCCGAAACGGTTATTTTCACTTCTCACGACCACCAGTTTATTCAGACCATTGCCAACAGAATTATCAATTTGGAAGACGGGCATATCGATGACCACCTTTGCACTTACGATGAATACCTCGAAATGCTCGGTGAAGATAAACTTAAGCACATGCGCTAATAGCGCTGTGCGCATTTAGCGCAGTTTTCAGTGTTCAGTTTTTAGTTTTCAGAAAGTTTGAAAAGTGGAGTTATGGCGGTGTCGCCATTCAATTCCAAATGAAGCTTTAGGAGGAAATATGTGGTTTGTTTTTGCCCTCATAGCTACGCTCAGCTGGGGCTTTGCAGATTTATTCTACAAAAAGAGCACCGATGAAAATGACAGCCTGTCCCACTTGAAAATTGCCGTGTGGGTCGGTTTAGTCATGGGTGTGACTGCCCTTCTGCTATTAATTTTACCGAGCGACTTGGCGTTTTTGGAAAAGACGCTCACAGCAAAGACATTTTTCACCGATATTATTAAGTATTCCCCCGCCTCGCTCTCTTATATCATTTCGATGGTCATCGGCTATGCGGGGCTGCGCTATTTGGAAATTTCAATTATTTCGCCGGTGCAAAACGCATCGGGAGCGCTGAGCGCCATTGTGATGACCATTTACTTCCTGATTGTCGGTAAAATCGACAAATTGGGCGAAGACTACGGGCTGCTCGATTACGCCGGCACTGCGCTGATTGTGGCAGGTGTGATTGCGCTGGGCATTGTGGAGCAACGCTTGAGCGAGAAAGAGCGCAAACTTCACGGCGACAAGGTAGAAAAAAAATACAAAATGGGCGCGCTGGCGCTGCTGTTCCCGCTTGCCTACTGTGTGTTTGACACCATCGGCACCGCGGCAGACGGCATCATTTTAGACGATGAAGTCGGCTTGGGGCTGACCGATATTGATGTGCTCATTCTTTACGGCTTTACCTTCTTTGCCGCCGGTCTCGGCTGTTGGGTGTATATGCTCATTAAAAACAAGAAGCCCTACTCCCCCTTTGAAGATAAGCAAATGTCCGTGGCGGCATGCGCCGAACAGTTCGGGCAAATTTTTTATGTATTTGCGATGTCCAGAAACCCGGTCTTGGCAGCACCGATGGTTGCCTGCTACTGCATTGTTTCCGTGATTTTGGGCAGAATAGTCCTCAAAGAAAAATTAAAACCGAGCCAGTATGCCTGCGTGGTCTGCGTGATTGTCGGCATTGCCCTGCTCGGCATTTCCGAAGGTCTTGGCGAAAGCTAAACTATGCTTAGCTTTCTCAATGAATAGTGAATAGTGAAAAATGAATAATTACGGGAGGGACACCCTCACCCGTTCCGCTTCGCTCGATTTTTCTTAAAAATGTATTATTCACTTTGAGAGGCGATTAAACGCAAATTTATTAAAATGCAAGGCAACGCCTTGCACTGAAAACAGAACACTGAAAACTGAACACGGTTGTAAAAAGAGGGGTTTCAAAACCCCTCTTTTTACAACCCCAGCGACACCGACAATGCGCGGTTGACGCGGTACATATCGTTTAAGCTCATTTGCCCGCCTTTTTCTCTGAGGCGGGTTTTATCGAGTGTGCGCACCTGCTCGAGCAACACCATACTGTCCTGCGGCAAGCCGCACTGCGCCGCTTTAATGCGAATGTGTGTGGGCAGTGGCGTTTTCGCCTGCCGCGAGGTAATTGCCGCGGCAATCACGGTCGGGCTGTAGCGGTTGCCCACATCGTTTTGCAAAATAAGTACCGGCCTCAAACCGCCCTGCTCCGAACCGACAACCGGGCTTAAATCCGCATAATAGATTTCTCCGCGTTTAATCAAAACTATCACTTCCTTTGTTAATAGTTTTGACCAAAAAAAGTGCATTTAATCACTGCCCGCGGATGATAAAATTGTTTTTAAATAAAAGCGATACTGCGGCACTTCCAAACTGAGCAAATTACCGCCGCTGTCGCAACTGCCGCTAAATGCCACGCCGCCGATTTTACCGTAAAAAATAAAACTGCTCTCCTGCTTTTCCCAGCTGACTTTGCCGCTTTCAAGCGCGGTAATCGCCCGGTAAATCAGCGCTGCGGTATTGGTATCGGGCAAGGCATCTAAGTCTAACGAGGTCTTGATGCTGTCATACTGCAATGTAACACCGCTCTTAGTAAAGGTATAGCGCGTATCAAATGCATTCTCTTTTGCTTTTAAAACAATGCTCTTTTCTTTCGGTGCAAAGTCGAGCACCGCATCAAACTGATTTTCGCCGAAAACAATGCCCGCCATACATTGCGGCAAAACAAAAGCCTTCGGCTGCTTTGCGGCGGAACAACCGCCCGCCGCAAGCAAAACCGAAAGCAAACATAGTGCCATTAATTTTTTCAAATTCACTCATCCCTCATACAGTTTTAGAGAGGAAGGCAAAAAGCGAATTAAATCATCTGTCGTCATACCGCGCTGCGAAAGTTCTGCCTCGCAGAAATCCGCCGCTTCGCCGTGAATATAGGCGCCGGCAGCCGCGCTTTGCAACGGTGCAATACCCTGCGCCGCCAATGAACCGATAAGCCCGGCGAGCACATCACCGGTGCCGCCCTGTGCCAAGCCGGCATTGCCGGTCGGGTTAATGTAAAGTATTTTACCTTTCTTTGCAATAAGCGTATTGTGCCCTTTGAGCACCAAGACCGCCTGTGGGTAGCGCTCGCAAAACAGGTTGACATACTCTTCTCTATTCTCTTTAATGTCCGCAATCGGCTTATCGATGAGCTTGGAGAACTCACCGAGGTGCGGGGTAAGAATGACAGGCGCTTCGCGTTCCTCTAATAGATATATATTCTGTGCGAGCAGATTTATACCATCTGCATCGACAAGTAGTGTGCCTTTACAACGCTTCATCACCGTTTCCAAGACCGCCTGTGCGCCGAGTGACTGCCCGATACCGCAGCCGACTACTACCGCATCCTTATCTTCTAAGGCTTTGACCAATGCATCGCGCGCACTTACATCAAAGAAGCCTTCTTCATCGGCAGGCAGCGGCAAAAACAGCGGCTCATTGAGTTTGGAAGTAATAGCGGGATATGCCGGTTCCGGGAACGCAAGCGTGATTTTGCCCGCACCGCTTCTGACTGCCGCACCGGTGCTCATCACCGCTGCGCCGGGCATGCGGTAACTGCCGCACACCAGCAGCAGGTGCCCGAAATCACCTTTGTTGGCGTCCTCCGCTCTGGGCGGCAGAATAGATTTGACAATTTTTGCATCCGTAATTTCCGCCACGGCTTTTTCGACTTCAAAAAAGCGCTTGTCGATATTGATGCCTACTACCACCAACTTGCCGCAGCTGTCGGCAGTTGTCTGCCGCACATGAACCGGCTTAAAGGCGGAAATGCTCACCGTTAAATCGGCGCGGATATGGCGCGGGTCAAAGTTGACACCCTCGCTGTCAAGACCGCTGGGCACGTCAACTGCAATCACCTTGGCATCTGCTTCGTTAACTGCGCGGAAAATCGCCGCCGTTTGCTCATCTGCCATACCGCGGTACCCGATGCCGAAAATACAGTCGACAATCAGATCCGCTTCGCGCAGGTGCTGCAGGCAGTCCCCTGCCTGTCTATTGTAATCGAGCAGCTCAATGTCCAACTCTTTGGCTCTTTGGAGCATCTTGACCGGCTCGGGTATGGTCGGGTAAGCGTGGGTCAAGATAATGACAGGGCGCGCGCCAATCTCTTTGAGTTTGCGCGCAATCACAAACCCGTCGCCCCCGTTTTTGCCCTTGCCGCACAAGACGGCAACGCGCTTGCCGGTTTGGTTTTCCAAATCATACTCCTTGCGGATGACCTTTGCGCAGGCAACGCCCGCGTTTTCCATCAGGCGCAGTTCCGTGATACCGGAGTCAAAACACGCCTGCTCGATGTTGCGAATACTTTGCGCTGTATAAACTTTCATAACTGCCTCCTTGCCCGACAGAAGTCGAGCTTCTGTACCTATTATATCATAAAAATGAAAAAAATGTTGATTTTATTTTAAATAATGTTATAATAAGTATTGATATTTTTTTAAACACCGTGAAAAAGGAAAGTAAGTAGGCGCATCACTTTCAGAGAGTGCGGGCAGGTGCGAGCCGCATAGTGAAACTCTACCGAAGTTCCCTTTGGAGTGGCTTTCCCGAATAGCCCGCGCTTAGTAAGGAGAGACGGCAGGCACCGTTAACGGCTGTAAGTTGTCAAAAATCGGCAACTTAATGAGTGTTTTCGCATCAGCGAAAAAACCGGGGTGGTACCGCGGAGATTATTTCGTCCCTTTGTTTCGACAAAGGGACTTTTTTTATGCGGAATGCGGAGTTCGGAATGCGGAATCAGAGGGCGGAAACACTCGCGCCCGTTCCGCTACGCTCTATTAATTGCGAGGCTTTGCCTCGCCACCACAATTCATAATTCAACATTCAAAATTCATAATTATGCAAGGCAACCTATTGCCTTGATGAGAAAGGACATATCGTATGCTCAAAAAATTAGATGAAATCAAAGCGCAAGCCGTAGAAGAGCTTGCCCAAATCAGCGACAAGGCAGAGCTGGAATCCCTGCGCGTTTCCAAGCTCGGCAAAAAGGGTGTGATTACTTCCATTTTAAAGCAAATGGGCTCCCTTTCCGCTGAAGAAAGACCGGTAGTCGGTCAAAAAGCCAACCAAATTCGCGGTGAGATTGAAGCGCTCATCAAGCAAAAACAGGCAGATTTGCAGCAGGCGGAGCAAAACCTCAAACTCGCGGCGGAGACCGTGGATGTCACCATTCCCGGCAAACAGCCCGAAATTGGTCACACTCACCCGCTGAGCATTGTGCTCGATGAAGTCAAAGACATCTTCTCGGGCATGGGCTTCGATGTGGTAGAAGGCCCCGAAGTCGAGTGGGATTACTACAACTTTGAAGCGCTCAACATCCCCGAAGGTCACCCGGCAAGAGACACACAAGACACTTTCTATATCACCGAAAAAATGCTCTTGAGAACCCAGACAAGCCCGGTGCAAATCCGCACCATGGAAAAGAGAAACCCGCCGCTGCGCGTAATTGCGCCCGGCAGAGTGTACCGCTCCGATGCTGTCGATGCGACTCACTCCCCCCTCTTCCACCAGATTGAAGGCTTAGTCATTGACGAAGGCATTACCATGGCAGATTTAAAGGGCACACTCGAAGCCTTTGCCAAGCGCCTCTACGGCGAGCAGACCGAAACGCGCTTCCGCCCGCACCACTTCCCCTTCACCGAGCCGAGTTGTGAAATGGATGTCAGCTGCTTCAAATGCGGCGGCAAAGGCTGCTCGATGTGTAAGGGCGAAGGCTGGATTGAAATTTTAGGCGGCGGTATGGTGCACCCGAAGGTGCTCAAAAACGGCGGCGTAGATGCCGAGAAATACAGCGGCTTTGCCTTCGGTATCGGCTTGGAGCGCTTAGTGATGTTCCGCTTCGGGATTGACGATATGCGCTTACTCTACGAAAACAACATGAAATTCTTAGAGCAGTTTTAAGGGGGCGTTTTGAATGATTTTATCAAAAAGATGGTTAAATGATTATTGTAAAATAGATATCGATGACAAGCAGTTTGCCGAAGCCATTACCCTCACCGGTTCCAAAGTCGAGGGCTGGGAGCAGGAAGGCGCAGAACTCAAAAATATTGTGCTGGGCAAAATTGCGGCAATCGAAAAGCACCCCGACAGTGACCACCTGTGGGTCTGTCAGGTTGACATCGGCGCGCAAGAACCCGTGCAGATTGTCACCGGTGCGCAGAATTTAAAAGAGGGCGACTATGTGCCCGCAGCGCTGCACAAGAGTGTGGTTGCCGGCGGTCAAAAGATTACCAAGGGCAAGCTGCGCGGAGTGCCGAGCAACGGTATGCTCTGCTCCGTAGCGGAGTTGGGGCTGACTGTCAACGATTTTCCGAGTGCGATTGAAGACGGCATTATGGTGATCACCGACGAATGCGAGCTCGAACTCGGCAAAGACATTCGCGAAGTACTGCGCTTTAACGACACCAAAATCGAGTTTGAAATCACTTCCAACCGCTCCGATTGCATGAGCGTAACCGGTCTTGCCAGAGAAGCGGCGGCAACTTTCGGCAAGAAATTTGAAATGCCCAAACCCATTGTCAACAAGGGGCACGGCGATGTGAATGAGCACTTAAAAGTCACCATCCATAACCCGGATTTATGCTACAGATATATCGGCGCCGTGGTCGAAAATGTGCGCATTAAGCCGAGCCCGCTGTGGCTGCGAGAGCGCCTGCGCGCAAGCGGCGTGCGCCCGATTAATAATATTGTAGATATCACCAACTTTGTCATGCTCGAAATGGGGCAGCCGATGCACGCTTTTGATTTGCGCTACTTAGAGGGCAACGAAGTCAATGTGCGCACCGCAAAGGCGGGCGAAAGCATCACCACGCTTGACGGCGAGCAGAGAGAACTCACAGAAAAAATGCTTGTCATTGCCGATGCCAAGAAACCTGTTGCCGTTGCCGGTGTGATGGGCGGCGAATACAGCGGGATTATGGATGACACAACCACGATTGTGTTTGAATCCGCCTGCTTCAACGGCTACAGCGTGCGCTCGACCGCCAAGGCGCTGGGTATGCGCACCGAATCTTCCTCGCGCTATGAAAAAGAGCTCAACCCCGAAAGCTGCATGCTTTGCATCATGCGCGCACTCGAGCTGCTGCAAATGCTCGATGCCGGCGATGTGGTCAACGGCATGATTGACGTCTTCCCCACTCCGAAGCCGGAAGTGACACTGCCGCTGGATGCAGACTGGATTAACAAGTTTATCGGCATCAACCTGAGCGAAGAAGAAATGGCAGCTATCCTGACCAAAATCGGTTTTGAAGTCAAAGACGGTACGCTCACCGCGCCTTACTTCCGCAACGATATTGAGCATCAGGCAGATGTTTCCGAAGAGATTGCGCGCTTCTATGGCTTTGAGAAAATCCCGAACAAGAAGCTTGCCGGTGTGGCGGAAGCCAAGCTGACACCCGAGCAGCAGTTTGAAAAGTTAGCCGAAAGCACCATGCGCGCGATGGGCTACTCCGAAATCAGCACTTTCTCTTTCATCAGCCCGAAGGCATACGATAAAATTTTACTGCCGGAAGACAGCGCACTGCGCGAGAGTGTGGTGATCTCCAACCCGCTGGGTGAAGATACTTCCGTGATGCGCACGACGGCGATTCCGAGCATGCTTGAAGTCATTGCCAGAAACTACAACTTCCGCACCCCCTGCGGCAAGTTTTACGAAAACGCCACCACCTACAAATCCAACGGCTTAGAGGAATTGCCGGATGAGAGCAAAATGCTCACCTTCGGCGCTTACGGCGAAGGAAATGATTTCTACACCATCAAAGGTGCTGCCGAAAAGTTGTTGGCGGTGTTAGGCATTGAAGGCGCAGAGTACATCGCTTACGCCGACAGCCCGACCTTCCACCCCGGCAGAACCGCCAAGATTGCGGTAGACGGTAAGCAAATCGGCATCATCGGCGAAGTGCACCCGAATGTATGCAAAAACTATAAAATCGGCGCGAAAACCTACATCGGCTATCTTGAAAGCAACGCGCTCTTCGCACTCAAGAATACCGACAGGCTCTACTCGCCGCTGCCGAAATTCCCGGCGCTTACCCGCGATTTGTCCTTAGTGTGCGAAAAGACACTCGAAGTTGCGGCGCTCGAAAAGGCGATTAAACAGGGCGCCGGCAAGATGCTCGAAAAAGTCGAACTTTTCGATATTTTTGAGGGCGCACAAGTAGGTATCGGTAAAAAGAGTGTGGCATTTTCGCTCACCCTGCGCTCCCCCGAGCGCACCCTTACCGATGCGGAAGCCGACAGCGCGGTACAAAAGGCGCTGGATGCGCTTAAAAATATCGGTGCACAAATTCGCCGGTAATTTTAAATAATTTATTAATTTTCTTTTCCTTTATTGTAATTTGCAATTAGATTGTATATAATATAGGCGAAGGATGAAAAATTCTGTTGGAGGTGCTTGCTATGCATGAGAAAACCCAAACATTTAAATTGCCCAACAATTTAGAACTTGATACCAAGTCGATTTTAAAGGAAGTTTACAATGCTCTTGATGAAAAGGGCTATAATCCGATTGACCAAATTGTCGGATACCTGCTTTCCGAAGACCCGACTTATATCACCACTTATAACAATGCAAGAAGTATGATCCGCAGAATTGACAGAGACGAATTACTGCAGGAACTTGTCATTGAATATATCAAAAACTAATTTGTAACGGAGAAGAATATGGCTCAGAAAACAAAAAACCAATTCCTTATGTATAAGGGGCACCCGCTTGTCAGGAGCGGCAACACCCTTTACTACGGCTTTATGGACCAAAGCCATGTGGTAATGCTCACAATTTTGAGCACCAAAACAGTAGGTGATGTCGAGATTGCCGATAAAGTCAGAATTCAGCTCATCGCAACCGATATCACGCTCAACCCGCTTGAAGCGATGGTCAAAACCAGTGAAAAAAACGGTTTGTTTGAAGCACTGGATTTGGCTTCGATTTGGCTGGAGAGAGCTCTTAAAAAGTAACCATAATGCAAAGAGCAGGGCGCCTTAAAGGCGTCCTGCTTTTGCTTTTGTTATGTTTAGTTTTCAGTTTTCAGTGTTCAGGTCTACCTCTCCGGGCGCTGTAAACGCGCCCACCTCTCCTGTCAAGGAGAGGCTCGGCAAAGCCTCGATATGGTTAAGATGAAAACATCGAGCCAACTAAGTTCGTTTTGTTTGCTTCGCAAACCCGACAAATAATGAGAGCGTAGCGAAACGGGTGCGGGTGTCCCGCCCTTCATTCTACATTCTGCATTTTAATTTCTACATTACATTTAGCATTTAGCATTCATTCAGTGCTTGCGCTGCTCAGTTCCTTTTTCCCTTGAAACTTTTTGATAATTAACATCACCGCGACCATCAGCCCGAGGGCAATCGGGGTGGCAATGAGTGCCAGGGAACTCTCTGTCTTAAAGACAATGATGCCCGCCAGCAGGTAGCCGACCGCGCTAACGCCCGCTGCCGTAAAGGCATAGGGCATTTGGGTTCTGACATGGTTGATGTGGTTGGACTGTGCGCCGGCGCTCGACATAATGGTTGTATCGGAAATCGGTGAGCAGTGGTCGCCGCACACCGCGCCCGCAAGGCACGCGGCAATCGAGATGGCCAACATTTCATATTGGTCCGGGAACACATTGCACACAATCGGAATTAAGATTGTAAACGTGCCCCAGGAAGTACCGGTCGCAAACGCCAAAAAAACAGAAACAAGAAAGACCACAAACGGTAAGAACATCTGCAGTGAAGCCGCTGTGGAGTTCATCACATTTTTAATGAAATCGGCAGCGCCCAAGAGGCTTGTCATTCCCGAAAGGTTCCAGGAAAGCACCAAAATAATCATCGGCGCGCAGAAGGTGCGAAAGCCTGCCGGCAGGCAGTCCATCAGCTCTTTAAAGTTCATCACACCGCGCGAGGTGTAAAGGAAGAAAGTGACAATAAGCGTAAACACCGAGCCGAGAATCAAGCCCTTGGCAGAGTCGGCATTTGCAAATGCATTCATAAAGCTCTCGCCGGAGAAGAAACCGCCGGTGTAAACCATGCCGGTAATGCAGCTGACAATGAGCACAATGACCGGAATGAGCAAATTCGAAATTTTTGCGCCCTCTTTTTTGACCGCGGTGTTCCCCGCCTCGGTTTGGTATTCCCTGTCGGGTGTGGTGAATAAATCGCCCTTAAGCGCATTTTTCTCGTGCAGCTTCATCGGGCCAAAGTCCACCTTGAGCACGCTGACAAGCACCACCATCAAGATGGTTACCAGCGCATACATATTATAAGGAATGGTTTTAATAAACATCTGGAACGGGTTAAATGTTACGCCTTCCGGCACGGCATACGCCACTGCCGCCGCCCACGAAGAAATGGGCGCAATAATACAAATCGGCGCCGCCGTTGAGTCAATGAGGTAGGCAAGCTTTGCGCGGGAAACCCCGTGCCTGTCGGTAATCGGGCGCATCACGGAGCCGACGGTGAAGCAGTTAAAGCCATCGTCAACAAAAATTAAAACACCCATCAAGACGGTCGCCAGCTGCGCGCCGACGCGCGTGTGAATGTGCTTGGAAGCCCACTCGCCGAACGCGGTTGCGCTGCCGCTCTTATTCATAATCACGACAATGGTGGCAAGCAAAATGACAAACACCAAAATGCCGGCATGCGACAAATCGGTGATATTCACCACCAGGCCGCCCTGCTCGTGGTAAAGCAGTGCATTATAGGCAAGCTCAATATTGCCGCCGGAATAGAGAAACGCGCCGACAATCGAGCCCACAAACAGCGCCGAGTACACTTCTTTGGTCACAAGCGCGAGCACAATCGCCACCACCGGCGGCAAAAGCGAAAGCACACTTGCGTAGACCTTTGGCGTATAGTCCTGCATTTCGGGCGCCGGGTTGGTGCGAAAAATCAGCGCAAACACCACTAAGAGCACCACACAGCAAATGGTCATAATTCCGAATTTGTTGATTTTTTTCATGTGTCACCTCATACTCATATAAAATGTCGGCAAATGCTCAAAACCGAACATTTGCCGCGCATATTAAAATTATAGTTTAGAACAAGCCCGTAATCTTACCGTTTTTGTCGACATCGATATTCTCTGCCGCCGGGCGTTTGGGAAGCCCCGGCATGGTCAGAATATTGCCGGTGAGCGCCACCACAAAGCCGGCGCCCGCATTCACCTTTAACTGCCTGACCGTAATGCGGAAGCCTTCCGGTGCACCTGATTTCTTGGCATCATCCGAGAAAGAATACTGTGTTTTTGCCATACATACCGGCAAATTGCTGAAGCCGAGGGACTCAATCTTTTTGAGCTGTTCGGCAGCTTCCGGAGTGAAATCGACACCCTCGCCGCCGTAAACCTTGGTCGCAATGGCATGGATTTTTTGCTCGATACTTTCATGAATATCATAGCAGTAGCGGAAGTTGCTCTTCTGTTCACAGAGTCTTACCACCTCTTGCGCGAGTTCCTTGCCGCCTTCACCGCCGAATTCCCACACTGTAGAGGTGCACACATTGACCCCTAACTTTTGGCATTCGCTCTGAATGTAGTCGATTTCCTCGTCGCTATCTTTACGGAAGCGGTTAATGGCAACCACACAGGGAAGCCCGTATACTTGCGTGATATTGGAAACGTGGCGCAGCAGATTGGGAAGACCCTTTTGCAGCGCTTCCATATTTTCGGTTTTTAAATCATCTTTGTCGGCACCGCCGTGCATTTTCAGCGCGCGCACCGTGGCAACAATCACCACCGCATCGGGCTTTAAGCCGGCAGCGCGGCACTTAATATCCAAGAACTTTTCAGCACCCAGGTCGGCACCGAAGCCGGCTTCCGTCACGGTATAGTCGGCAAGTTTAAGCGCCATTTTGGTGGCAATCACCGAGTTACACCCGTGCGCAATATTGGCAAACGGACCGCCGTGCACCAATGCAGGTGTCCCCTCTAAGGTCTGCACCAGGTTGGGTCTGATCGCATCCTTTAACAGCGAGGTCAAGGCGCCTTCCGCCTTGAGCATGCGCGCCGTCACCGGTTCGCCTTTTTTATTGTAGGCAACAATGATGTTGGCAAGGCGGCGCTTTAAATCCGCCAAATCGCTTGCCAGGCACAGCACTGCCATAATCTCGGAAGCGACGGTAATATCAAACCCATCATCACGCGGCAAGCCGTTTTTGCCGCCGCCCAAACCATCTCTGATATATCGAAGCTGCCTGTCGTTCATATCCACGCAGCGCTTCCAGGTAATGTTTTCGGAGTCAATCTCTAATTCATTGCCTTGGAAGATGTGGTTATCAAGCATCGCCGCCAAGAGGTTATTTGCCGCACCGATGGCGTGAAAATCGCCGGTAAAGTGCAGATTGATGTCTTCCATCGGCACCACTTGGGCATAACCGCCGCCGGCAGCACCGCCTTTAATGCCGAATACCGGTCCGAGAGAAGGCTCTCTGAGCGCCACCATCACACTTTTGCCGATGGCATGCAATCCGTCCGCCAGACCGATGCTGGTGGTAGTTTTGCCCTCGCCGGCAGGCGTGGGGGTAATGGCAGTCACAAGCACAAGGTGGCCGTTCGGCTTAAACTGCTCCATCTGCTTCAAATCTACCTTGGCTTTGTAGTTGCCGTATTGCTCTAAATACTTCTCTTCAATACCGGCAGCAGCGGCTATTTTTTGAATATGCTGCATCTTTGCACCTTGTGCAATTTCAATATCTGTTTTCATTGTTCCTCCTCGACAAATAAGGATTTGTGGAGCCCTTGCGGCTCCCAAATCCTTATTGAAGTAAGAAGTAATAGTGAAGAGGTAAGAAGTGAGGGCGAGACACTCGCACTCGTTCCGCTTCGCTCAATTCCTTTTGGTGCGGCGTTTGCCG
>JAFRJB010000112.1 GCA_017432485.1 Clostridia bacterium | reverse complement strand
TAGCCGAATAGGGCAAGCGAGAGGCTATTAAGGGTCGATTGCTTTTACCCTATGGAGCTGGCGCGCGATTGGCGCGACTGAGGGGTAGAAAAGTCGGTTGAAATCAATGAAAACTTTTTACTCGTAGACCTCGACAAATCCCTTATTTGTATATTTCTCCCGTTTCTTCCTATCCTAAAAACAGGTGATACTATGGAACAATATTGGCTCGATGCCGAGCAGAGCATTCGCTACCGCGCGCCGGTGGAGCAGGCGCCGGTGAGCGCCGCGCGCGTGCAGCAGTACTTGGCGCAAAGTGATGATTTTATCGCTTCCAAGCTCTCTTTCGGGGCGGTCACGGCGCACATATTTTGCATTGACGGCTTGGTCAAAGACAGTGTGGTAGATGAAAATATTCTCTCCGCTTTTAATGAAATGCCTGTTTTTCAAAAGTGCAAAAGTGAGGCGCAGGCGGTAGAGCTGATTGCGCAGGGTTATGTTAACCACGCGGCGGTTAAAAAAGTCGGCAGCCTCAGTGCCGCGATTGATGCGATTCTCTCCGCTAACTTCGTGATGGTTTTTGATAAGTGCCGCTGTGCCTTTGTGTTTGATATCAAGGGCTTTAATTCGCGCAGTATCGAGCCGCCCGAAAGCGAGAGTGTCATTAAAGGCTCGAAAGACGGCTTTACCGAACCGATACGCTTAAATACTGCCATTGTGCGCCGGCATATTCGCTCCCACCACTTGGTCATTAAGCAGTTTGAAATCGGCACGCAGAGCAAAACTACGGTTGCCGCCGTGTATATGCAAAATATGGCAAAGCCGGAATTGGTGCAGGCGGTGTGCCGCAAAATCGAAACCTGCCCCGTCAGCGCAGTCGTCTCGCTCGGGCAGGTCGAAAAAGCGCTCAGTTCGCGCCAATTTGCGCTCATCCCGACCGTGATGCATACGGAGCGGGCAGATAAACTCTGCGCCAATATCTTAAACGGCAGAATTGCCGTCTTGACCGATGGTTACCCTGTCGGCTTTATTGTGCCGGCAAACCTTGCGATGTTTTTGCAGGCACCGGAGGATTACGCCGCAGCGCCTGTTTACGCTTCATTCGTGCGCATCATCCGTTACCTGTGCCTGGCAGTCAATTTGCTGCTGCCCGCGCTTTACATTGCGGTGGCAAATTTCTCTTGCGAAATTTTGCCGGATAAACTTGCGCAGTCCATTATGCAGGCAAAGTTCGGTATGCCGTTTTCCACTTTGACCGAAGTGGTGCTTATGCTCATTGCCTTTGAGGTGCTCATAGAGTCGGGCTTGCGCCTGCCCAATGGTGTAGGGCAGGCGGTTTCCATCGTTTCGGGGCTGATTGTGGGTGATGCCGCTGTCAGCGCGAAATTGGCTTCTCCCGCTGTGGTGATGCTTACGGCGATTGCCGGCATCACCAGCTTTGTGCTGCCCTACCAAAGCCTTGCCAACTCCCTGCGCGTGATTCGCTTTGGTTTGGTCTTTGCCGCAGCGGCAGGGGGGCTCTTTGCGCTGGCAGTCGGGGTGACACTGCTTATCTTTTATTGGAACAGCATTGAGAATTTCTCGCTGCCGTTTTTGGCACCCTTTGCGACCGGCAGTGTGAGTACGTGGCTCAAAGATACATTTATCAGGAGGCAGCGCAGTGGAAAAAACACTTAAGCGGCTGCTTGCCGCTTTATTATGCGCGCTGTTTACGCTGCTGCCGTTTTCGGGCATAAAAGAGAGCTTTGCCGTGCAGAATATCGAAAAAAGCGCGATGGTCAAGAGTGTAGGGCTCGACAGCGGCAAAGAAGCGCGCATCAGCTATGTGAGCAGTGTCATTGATGACAGTTCCGCTTTTCACAAGCAGAGTGTCATCAGTGCCGCCGGCAGCAGCTTTGCCGCAGCGGAGCAGCAGGCGCAAATTTTAGCTGACAAGTATTTAACCTTGTCATACGCCAAGCATTACCTCATCGGCATGCCGACTGCTGCCGCAGGGGTGGAAAGTGTCTTTCAATACTTGTTGGCGGATGAGGTGCTGCCGCTTTCTTCTTATGTCTATCTGTGTGAAGGCGCGGCAGAGCAAATGCTGGAGAATATCAGTAAAGACAGTATTTCCACCGATGAAGTGTTGACCAACCTCAATGCGGCGGGGAAGGAGGAGGGCTACTACTCTCCCGTGACGGTGCTCGAGTGCGCTGCCGCGCTCAGAGAAAACAGCTGCCTGGCGCTGCCGATTATCGGGAAGGCGGACAGCGGTGTGAATACCGCCAAAAAGACCGTGCTGGTTTTTAAAGGCTATGCGCTCTTAAAAGGCGGCAGGCTGGGGGCGATTTTGGGGCGCAGTCAATCGCGCGCCTGGAACCTGCTTTCCAATAAGCACATCAAAACAGAGGTCAGCTGCAAGGGCGGCGATATTGCCGTTTCCCAAACCGCTTGTCAAAAGCGCTTTCGGCTGCAGGGGGATAAGGTGGCAGAGGTCGACTATCAACTGCACTTTAAAAGCCGCTTTGTGAGCTTTCGCGGCAATGTGGCGGATGCGGAAGCCGTGCGCGCCTGTGTGCGCGATGAAGAAGCAATCTTGCTCGCCGAGGTGCGCTCGCTGTTAGCGCTATTAGCGCGTGTCGAGTTGCCGGCACCGGATTTGCTCAAAGCATTAGATATGCAAACCGGCGGCAGACTTGCCGATTTGCAAGGGGCACTGAAAGGGGTGCGCTACCATATCACCATTCGCCAAACCCAAAGCACGGACTTTGCGCTCAATAAAACCATTCCATAATCATAGCAGCAAAAAAGGAAGCAGATAGTTAATATCTCTCACTACCGGGAGGGCGCGGAGATTTCCCAAGCAGAATATAGCGGAGCGGAACGGGTGCGGGTGTCCCGACATCTAATTCCGAATTCCGCACTCCGCATTCCGCATTAAAAGTTAGGAGAAATATGCAAAAAACAACCTTTCGCCAAATGGCATTTACCTATTGTATCGGCACAAGCTGCTTTGCGGCATTTTTGCTGCCGGGTGCTGTCAGCCGCTATGCCGGCACGGCAGCGGTGCTGGTGCCGCTTGCGGCAGTGCCGGTGGCGGCGCTACTCGCTTTTGTGCTGTTTCGCGCCGCGGCGCGTTACGGTTCGCTGCGCGCGATGGTGAATACCCTGTGGGGTGCGCGGGCGGCGCGCATCGGCGCCGCCATGGTGTGCCTGTGGCTGTGCGCCGTGATGGCAGTGTATTTGCAGGCATTTTACAGCCGCTTGGCATCGACTGCCTTTTCCTATCTGCCGCGCTTGATTTGCCTGGGCGCCGCCGCGCTGTGCGCGGGCTTAGCGGCGCTCTCTCCGCAGCGGGCGGTGAGCAGGAGTGCGGCGGTTATCTTCATTTTGCTGGTGCTGACAATGGCGGCGCTCTTTGCTTTTAGCGCTGAGGGCATGCATATCACCAATTTTTTGCCCGTAAAGGCAAAAGGCTTTACGAGCTTTTTGCGCGCCTTTCTCTTCCCGGTCGGCTCTGCGGGGCTGTTGTGTTTTTTACTCTATGATTACGAAGGGGAGCCGGGCAGTCTGCGCGGCTATGCAGGGTGCCTGATTGCGGGCAATGCGGTGATGAGCGCGGTTATTTTTGCGGTGCAGGGTGTGTTCGGCAGCGCTCTGGGCGAAGCGATTGCCTACCCCTTCTTTGCGCTGATTAAAAGCACGGATTCTTTGCTGCGCTTAGAGCATTTCGAAAGCCTTATTTCTGGCATTTGGATTGTGATGAGCCTCGGTTTTTTGATGATGGTGCTCAGTCGCGCCGGTGGGCTTTTTTGCAGTCTGTTTCCCGCTGCCGGCGCCAATGTAAAGCCGCTTTTGCGCTTGCTGCCGGTTGCCGCCGTGTTTGTGGCGGCGCTGTTGCTGCCTGCCGACCGCCTGTGGAGCGAAACGCTGCTCGGCACCTGGATGCCTATAGGCAACATCCTGTTGGGCATTCTGCCGGTTTGTGTTTTGGGCATAGTTGACAAACGCAAAGGGTAAGTGTTTGCACAATGTTTACACTTTGTTCGCATTTTAACATTGACTAATGGGGTATAATCATATATAATAATTATCACTTGTGTTGTAAGATAATATTATATATATTGGGAGATGAAGAAATGTTTCAAGAAAGAATCTACAACTTTTCGGCAGGTCCGTCTATGTTACCTGTCGAAGTGCTCGAAAAAGCACAAAAAGAAATTCTCAACTACGGCGGTACCGGCACTTCGGTAATGGAGATGTCCCACCGCTCGAAGGCTTTTGAAGCGATTATCGCGCAAACCGAAGCCGATTTTAGAGAAGTGATGCAAATTCCGGACAATTACAAAGTTCTCTTCCTGCAGGGCGGCGCTACCTTAGAGTTTGCCGCTATTCCGATGAACCTGCTCAAAACAGGTGTGGCAGATTACGTGCGCACCGGTCAGTTCTCGACCAAGTGCTACAAAGAAGCGCAGCGCTTCAGCGATAAAATTCACCTTGCCGCTTCTTCGGATGATAAGACCTATTCCTACATCCCGCAGCAGGAGCAGCTCGATTTGAGCGAGGGTGCTGACTATCTGCACATTTGCTTTAACAACACTGTTTTCGGCACCAAGTGGAACTACATACCCGAAACCGATGCACCGATTGTGGCAGATATGTCTTCGTGCATCCTCTCCGAGCCGATTGATGTTTCCAAGTTCGGTGTGATTTACGCCGGTGTGCAAAAGAACATTGCGCCCGCCGGTATGGCAGTAGTCATTGTCAGGGAAGATTTGCTCACCGGTTTAGAGGGCAAATACCCGACTTATATGGATTGGAAAGCCCAGGCGGAAGCCGACAGTATGATGAACACACCGCCTTGCTGGTGCATCTATATGTGCGGTCTTGTGCTGCAGTGGATTAAAGAAAACGGCGGCTTGGAAGCGAGAAAAGAGTACAACGCCAAAAAGTGCGCGATTTTGTATGATTTCTTAGACAATTCCAAGATGTTTAAGAGTGCGGTAGAGCCCGCATACCGCTCGATGATGAATGTCACTTTCGTGACCGGTAATGATGAACTTGACAAAAAGTTTGTTGCCGAAGCGGCGGAAGCCGGATTTATCAACCTCAAGGGTCACCGCTCTGTCGGCGGCATGAGAGCTTCTATCTACAACGCGATGCCGATGGAAGGTGTCGAGAAGTTAGTGGCATTCATGAAAGCATTTGAAGAGGCAAACAGCTAATGGCAGTGATGCGCCCCTTTAAGGCAGTGCGCCCCGTTCCCGCGAAAGCACGGGAGGTAGCGGCGCTGCCCTATGATGTAATGAACAGTGCCGAAGCCAAGGAAATGGCGAAGGGCAAGCCCTATTGCTTTTTGCATGTTGATAAAGCGGAAATTGATTTGCCCGCCGGCACCGATTTGTATGACCCCAAGGTTTACGCAAAAGCCAAAGAGAATTTGGAAAAACTCACAGAGAGCGGTGTGTGCGCGCAGGACAAGTGGCCCTGCTACTACATCTACCGGCAGATTATGACCGGTAGAGTGCAGACCGGCATTGTCGGCTGTGCGGCGGCGGATGATTACTTACAGAATGTTATCAAAAAGCACGAGCACACCCGCGCCGACAAAGAGCAAGACCGCATCAACCATGTCGACACCTGCGATGCCAACACCGGCCCCATATTCTTGACCTACCGCGACCACGCCGGTATTAATGCGATTGTCAAGCGCGTTGTCGAAAACCAAAAGCCGATCTACGACTTTGCAAGCGAAGGTGTCATTAACACCGTTTGGGTGGTCAGTGATGCCAAGACAGTGGAGCAGCTGGGCGCGCTCTTTAGCGAAGTGCCCGCTATGTATATTGCCGATGGGCACCACCGGGCGGCAAGCGCTGTCAGAGTGGCGCAAATGCGCCGCGAAGCCAACCTCGGCTACAGCGGGGAAGAGGAGTTCAATTTCTTCCTGGCAGTCGCCTTCCCGCAGAGCGAGCTTGCGATTATGGACTATAACCGCGTAGTCAAAGATTTAAACGGTATGAGCGAGAGTGAGTTTTTAAAGCGCCTTGGCGAAAGCTTTACCGTGACAGAGCAAAGCGGCAAATACAGACCGAAAAAACGGCATGAATTCGGCTTGTATTTGGGCGGTAAATGGTATAAAATGAAACTAAAGAGCGGGCTTTGCGATGAGAGCAATCCGCTGGAGCGATTAGATGTTGCCGTGCTGCAAAAAACCGTGCTCTCACCGCTGTTGGGGATTGATGACCCGCGGGCGGACAAGCGCATCGATTTTGTGGGCGGTATCCGCGGCTTGGAAGGGCTTGAAAAGCGCTGCAGAGAAGATATGTGCCTTGCCTTTTCGATGTACCCGACAAGCATTGAAGAATTAATGGCAATCGCCGATGCCGGCGAAGTGATGCCTCCCAAATCCACCTGGTTTGAACCGAAACTGTTTTCGGGTTTATTTATTCACAAATTATCATAATATTCTCACTATTTAAGAGGTAGAAATGATGAACAAAAAGATTATTGCAGTTTGTTTGTGTTTTATTGTTGCCTGCGGCATTTTTGCGGGGTGCAAAAAGAAAGAGGCGGAGAAGGTTGCAGTCATTGTGACCGATAAAAACGGCGCGGCAGTGACCGATGAAAACGGCGAAGTGGTCACCGAAATGGGAACTCCCGTGACGGATAAAGACGGAAACAATGTTACCGAAAAGGCGACCAACGCCAAGGGTGAAGTCATTACCGATGCCGAGGGTAACCCCAAAACCGTTGTGGTGACCGAAGCTGCCGGTAAAGATACCTCCACCACTGCCGATGGTAAGCAAACTAAAAAAAGCGGCAGCGGCTCCGAGGTGCCGTATTCTACCACCACACCGGAGAATAATAAGACACTCGACCAGTGGGATTTCGGTCAGATGGCGAAGGTCGGCTGCATTGCGCCCAACGGCTGGAGCAATGAGTTGGTCAACCAAGTGGTCAAAGACGGTACAAATATCCGCGTGATTATGTGCCCGGTCAATTACCTCAAAGACAACGGCTACAAAACGGCGGACGACTACTGCAAGTTCTATGAAGAAATGACCGAGTATGAGGATGGTAAGCCCAAGAAGGTTTCTTACTCGAAAGAGGTGTATGCCGACGGTACGGGCATTGAATTGCTTTACAAGGCGAAGAAAGCAGAGAAAGATGAAAACGGTTATGTGTTTGAAAAGTATCACATGACCTATATCTTCCAAACCGGTGACAGAGTCAGAGTTTACTTTGTTTACGGCAAAACAGAAGAAGAAGCCAGAATCAGCATTGCAGATGTTATTGCAAATACGTATTACAGAGGTTAGTTATGAGCAAAAAAGTGTTAGCTGTATTGCTGATGGCGGTCGTGGCACTGTTTGCTTTGAGTGCCTGCAAATCAGGCAATAAAACAACCACTGCCAAGGCGGATAGCAAGACTACCGCAAGCGCCGACTCCGGCAATACCGAGCAAAAGAAAAAAGAAGAAGCCGCCGATAAAGAGGCTAGCGATAAATCCGGTACCACCAAAAGCGGCAACAGTGATGCTAAAACTGACAGCAAGAGCAAAGAAACTGCCGGTGACAACAGCGGCTCCAAAGAGGAAGCCACCACCAAAAAAGGTGAGAAAACCACTGCCAAACAAGAGAAGGAAGCAGCTGTTAAAAAAGAAGATACCGATGGCTGGCAGCGCACGAAAGACGGCTCTGTTGTCAAAGGTGACGTGACTGCCGATGTGGTCAATTACGGCAAGACCACGGTCGATGAAGGCGAGCAGCTGATTAAAGAACTGGTGAAAGCCGGTTTGAGTAAGTCCAAAAAGCTTTCTTCCGAAAAAAGCGGCTCCGTTGTTACTTATAAGTACAGCGGCAAGCGCATGGGCAATGATGATGTGGAATATATCAAGTTCCAATTCATTGTTGAAAACGGCAGGGGGTATTTGGTGACCGTTATCGCTCAAAACGAGAGCGATATGGATACGGATATTTCTTACTTGACCAAGAATCTTGCGAAGTTAGCCAAGTAAAAAAATAAAAAGCGAGAAAATCGCAAAATTTTCTCGCTTTTTTCCACTTTGTGTGGTATACTGTCTTGGCTGATTGTTTTTCAATCATGGGTTTGAGTCATTAAACCCATTATATGGAAGTGTATCGAAGTGGTCATAACGAGCCGCACTCGAAATGCGGTAGTCCGCAAGGGCTCGTGGGTTCGAATCCCACCGCTTCCGCCAAGAAAAAACACCGTTTGTGATACAAACGGTGTTTTTTCAATGAAATAAATCCCTTGGGGATTTATGAAGTATTCCTGCGGAATATGAAGTAGCTGGCGCTATGAAGTATGCTACGCATATGATGGAGGGATTTATTTTACTTCATATTGCAGTGAAAACTGCAATACTTCATAATGAGCAACGCGAATTACTTCATACCTGCCACCGGCAGGTACTTCATTTTATCCTGCACCCATTGGAAAATTCAGCCACTAATGGGAAACAGTGCTAATTATACAGTTTTGGGGCGCTGCTTTTCTATCAACAAACAACTCGCTTGAATTTTTTTGTTTTTTTCGTTATAATAATTAATGAAATAAAAGGAAAGGAGTGCCAATTCATGCCGACAAGAATGGAAATAGAAAATGCAATTCGCTTTTTGCTTGCTAAATATCATGCGGAATACGCAGTGTTATTTGGCTCTTATGCGCGTGGTGACCAAACACCCTGTTCGGATGTGGATGTGATTGTATATGGCGGTGCAAATTTCAAGAAGGCAAATATTTTTGCATTTGCCGAAGATTTGCGGCAAATGACAGGCAAAGAGGTTGATGCATTTGAAATATGTGAAGTCAACACCGGGACCCCTTTTTATAACAGCATTATGGAGGAGGGCATAAGAATCGCATGATACAATCAGATAAAGAACGCATCAAGAAAATTATTTCCACATGGGAAGCCCTTCAACAACAGATTAAAGAACACCACATCACAGCCGAAAACCTGATGGAAGACGAGTTCTTCCAATGGGCTGTCACTACACCGTTATACAATATCGGTGAGCAGGTTTACCATATTAGTTCGGAAATGAAATCTGCCTATCCGGATATTCCATGGACTGTTGTATCCGGACTGAGGCATCGATTGGTTCATGATTATGAAGGCATTAATTGGACAATTATTGTTGATGTCATTTTCAATGAAATGGATGACTTTGTTAATTCCATTAAATCGATTCTTTAATATTTTCAATCAAGTTAATATTTTCTTAATCTTGCCCTTCTTCGAGAGGGGCTTTTTTTATTGACAAACACATTCAGTCAATGATAAAATGAAAGAGCCAAATAATCCAACTTAATATTATTTCAAAATCGAGGCATGCTATTTTTATCTCTTATTTAGATAAAAATGCAATGCTCTTAATCAGCATGTTCGGTTTTGATGATGTGTTGGATTGTTTGGCGACAGTTGAGCTTGCGTTTTTGGGCGTGCAGCTTGGCTGCGCGCCATTTTTGTTTTAGGGGGTGTAAATATGTTTAAAAACCTTGGTTTTGAGTAATTGCCGCCATTGTTGTTTTAATTGTCGTGATTATTATATCGAGTCAAGGTGGTGGTTACTATCGTACTCCGTCAAAACAACATAGTATCCATCAAGAATATGAACAAGCTAAAAATGTTTGGAAATGACAGAAAGGAGCAAAAATGAAAAGAATAATTGCTATGTTTATTATTTTGTCTTTACTTGGTTCATTCGTTGCTTGCGCAAATAATCAAGCCACTAATGAACAACCCTCTACAACACAAACAACAACAAAACGAGAAAAAATTGCAATAACCTCTGATAATATTTTTAGTTACATCTATAAAATAGATGTTTCGTTTACAAATGTCAGTGAGCAAACGCGTAAAGAATCTATTATGGGAACATCCTCTTACATTTATGTGGGCGATATTGAATTAACAGTTACACCAAAAGACGATTCTTATGAATTTGAAAATACACGCATAAGTGTTACATTAGGTTTGGGTTCTGATAGACAGAGTGTCTCATTCGACTTGAATAATAGTGGAACTACTGTCTATAAGAATTCAATACAGTTTACTTCCGGCTTGCCCGATACAAGTTTAGAACCTGCTGTTATGAGTTGTTCCGCATCTGGATATGTATATATAGTTGAGTAATATAAAAAACAAATATACACTGGGGATGTTTCCTTGCGTTCAAGATAGCAATTGAGAAATCGACCGTACCTTGGCGTTTGCAATCTGCGATTGCTCGGCTACTGCACACCCAAGGAAAAAACAAAAAACTTCGTATCATTTATGTAAATAGCAACCACAGCAAGACCGCCTTCGGGCGGTCTTTTGCTATATTTTCACCCCCCCGCAAAAACGCTGCATTGCAAATAACCACTCTCTATGTTATTATTTATATATCTATAAATCTTTTAAAGTGAGACTATATATTATGGCAAATCAGTCAATCAAACAAAAGGCAGTAGGTTTGAAGAATAATGTCAAATACTACTGGAAAGAGCCTCCCGGCGGCAAATATATGCCCTTCAAGGAGGTTGCCGCGTATGCCTTCGGCGGTATCGGCGCTTATTTCATTATTCAGCTTGGCTCAACACTTATTGTGAGCACAACGAATATTATTGTCAGCACGGCAATCGGCGTTGAACCGACCCATTCCTACATCATTTACCTGATTGCAACCATATTGAATATTCCGCTGACGGCTGTCAGGGCAAATATGATTGACAATACGCGCGGCAAGGGCGGTAAATACAGACCCTATCTGCTTTCAATGGGTATTCCCACCGTGATATTGGCGCTCATATATGTCTGGTTCCCTTATGAGCAGATGTATCAGCTTTTCCCCGGGCAGACATTCGGGCTTGAAAAGGGGTATCTGATAAAACTTGTTGTTGTTTTCATCTGTAATCTCGGCTTGCACTTTTTCTTCTTCTTCTTTAAAGATGCATATGAAAACCTCATTCACGTGCTGTCTCCCAACACGCAGGAGAGAACGGATGTGCTTGCCATCAAGGCGGTTGTGTATTCGCTTGCGCCGTCCATCATGAATTTCATCAATCCGCTCATCGCCCAGATTACCCAAAAAGACCAATCCGATATTCTCATTTACAGAATTGCCTACCCGATTTATGCTGTCATCGGTATCGGGTTAACCATTGTTGTGTTTGCCAACACAAAAGAAAAAATTGTGCAGGCAAAAACGCACACCATTCAAATCAGGTTTATTGATGCACTCAAAGAGGTCGCCAAAAATAAATATTTCTGGATTATCTCGCTGGCGGGCTGGCTCGGTTTTTTGGAGCTTGCGTATTACAATATTCTTTATTATAACCAAAACTACGGGCGCACTGTTCCCCCCGCAACCTACGGCGTGGCATGGGTACTCATCGGCAACGCCTCGCTTTGGGGGATGATTGCCGCGCCCTTCTTTGTCAAGCGCTTCGGCAAAAAGGCAGTGCTGATTGCGGTGAATATGATGAATGTTGTGTGCATTCTGCTAATGCTCATCAATGTCAAAAGCTTCTGGTGGCTTGTGATTTGTATTTGGTTGAATTACCTTTTCAGCGCATTTGAGCAGATTACAACGCCTGCCATTCAGGCAGATATTCGCGATTATCAGCAATACCGCTCGGGTGAACGAATAGACGGTATGTTTGCCGCGGTTGCCACCATCGGCAATCTTGTCACCCTTGCCACCTCCGCCGTTCTGCCCGCGGTGCAGACAAAATTCGGCATCTTCGAGGGCAACGGTTACGAAAAATCCTTCGACATTCTTTTTGTTGACTCGGGCGAACCCGGTCTGCTTTGGAAATTCCTGCCCGCGCTCATCATTATGTGTGCGGTGGGTGCATTCTTAAATGTTGTGCCCTATTTCTTCTATGATTTTACCGAGAAGAAGCAGAAGAGCGTTATCCGCGTGCTGCAGGTAAGGGCAATGTTTGAGGACTTTGCAAACGGCGCGCTCAAAAACAGCCAACTTGTGGAAGCGGTTGACCTTGTTAACCACGCAAAAGAAATGGCTGTTGCAACGCCGAAAACGCCCGAT
The DNA here is from genome assembly GCA_017432485.1 of Clostridia bacterium. GTDB lineage: Bacteria > Bacillota > Clostridia > Oscillospirales > Acutalibacteraceae > RUG714. The sequence continues at coordinate 5,944 of JAFRJB010000112.1, read as the reverse complement.
AAAAGAAGCGGCAAAAAGCAATATCGCGCAGACCTTGCATACAACGAGGAAATTGAAATTTCCCGATTTGTTTGCGAGGAGCTTGAAAAATTCGGCACCTCGCTTTATATGCATCAGATTGAAGTTTCACAGGGTGTGTTTGCGGCAGGGCTTGACCACATCAGAAACCTCGACCTTGTAAGTGCAAGAAAAGAGCTTGCCGCCGCAAAGGCAATGCCCAAGGGCAATGAGGATGAAAAACAACTGCGCAAATTTAAGATTGAATTTGCCAAGAAAAATATCTCCGCCAAAAAAGCGTTTGATAAATACTACGGCACGGAGAATGAATTTACAGAGCCGGATATGGCGGCTCTCACCGCCCTGTTTGACAAAGAAGACGCCATTGACGAGGAAATTTTTGAACTTGTGAGTCTGCAGAACACGGCGAAGAAGGCAGGCGATAAAGCACTTGTTGCCGCGTATAAGCACAAGATTAAGGCGCTGCAGGCAGAAAAGAAGCAGGCGCAGAAAGACGAAAAGGTGCTTTTTGACGAGCTTGCAAAATTCGGCAGGGCCGCAAAGCCGTATAATGATGCAAAGAAGCTGCTCACACAGCAAGAAAATTACAGCCACTTTGATGAGATTGCCGCGCTTTATAACGAGGCTAAGTTAAAGGCTGAAGAAGAGCAAAGAGAGAAGGAAGCCGCCGCTGCCGCAAGGAAGGCAGAGGAAGAGGCGGAGCTTGCCGCGCGCAAGGCGAAAAGGAAACAAAAGCAAAGATAATTAGCAATATGAGTAATATATTCGAAAAGCTTGTAACAAAGGTGCGCGAAGCGCTGAATCTCAGCCCTGTTATGCAGCGCGAAAACGCTGCAAAGGGTGAAAAGGTGATCTTTGAGGATATGCCCGAAAAGGCGCGCGCCGTGTCCGAAGAAAGCATTGTGCTGCTTAAAAACGACAACAATACTCTGCCCATCAAGGCAGAGCAAACCGTTGCCGTTTTCGGCCGCTGCCAGCATGACTGGTTTTATGTCGGCTACGGCAGCGGGGGCAATGTTCACGCACCGTATTACATTAACCTGATTGACGGGCTCAAAAATAGCGGTGTAAAGCTTTATACACCGCTTGTAGAGGAATATGCCAAATGGAGCAAGGCAAATCCCGTCAGCCACGGCATTTGGGGGCATTGGCCGAGGAATTACCCCGAAATGCAAATTTCCGCCGACATTGTGGCAGCTGCCGCAAAGGGAAGCGATTTGGCGCTGGTTGTCATCGGCAGAGCCGCGGGTGAAGATAGGGAAAACATCCTCAAAGAGAGCAGTTACTATCTGACGAAGACCGAGCTGGATTTGCTGGAGCTTGTTACCGCGCATTTCAGCCGCGTTGCAGTGATTTTAAACAGCGGCAACATCATTGATATGCAGTGGACTGAGGAATACGAGGGCAAAATTTCCGCAATCGTCAGCGCCTGGCAGTGCGGCATGGAAAGCGGCAATGCGCTTGCAAATGTACTGTGCGGCAAGGTGAGCCCGAGCGGCAAACTGCCCTGCGCGATTGCAAAGAAATATGAGGATTACCCCTCTTCTGCCGATTTTGGCGGCAAGGAGTTTAACAATTACAAAGAGGATATCTTTGTCGGCTACCGCTATTTTGAAACCTTCTGCCCCGAAAAAGTGCTCTTTCCCTTCGGCTTCGGCTTAAGTTATACAGAGTTTGAAATTGAACCGAAAAAGTTTACACAAACCGATGAAGGCTTTGCATTTATCGTTAAGGTAAAAAACACGGGTAAATGCAGCGGCAAAGAGGTTGTGCAGCTCTATCTCAGCGCGCCGCAGGGAAAACTGAAAAAGGCGAAAAAGAGCCTTGTTGCCTTTGCAAAAACAAAGCTTTTGGCGCCCGAGGAAAGCGAGGAGCTTACCCTTACCTGCTCGCTTTACGATATCGCTTCGTTTGACGACACGGGCAAAACGGGCAACAAATTTTGCTATGTGCTTGAGGAAGGCGAATACCGCTTTTACGCAGGCAACAGTGTGCGCACCGATACGCTTGCGGGGAGCGCACGGCTTGCATATACCGTGGTGGAACAGCTTGGTGAGGTTTGCGGTGTCAAAAACGCATTCGAGCGTTTAACTGTTACCGAAAAAAACGGTGCGCTTTTGCCCGCTTACGAGACTATCGAGGCAAGTGCGCCGTATCTAAAAGACAGAATTCTTAAAAACCTGCCGGAGGAAATCGGCTTTCAGGGCGACCGGGGGCACACATTCAGCGAGGTTGCCGAGGGTAACATCACGCTTGATGCATTTATCAGCCAACTTGATAACAAGGAACTGGAGGCGCTTACGCGCGGCCAGGGTATGATAGACAGCAAATGCGGCGTTGCCGGCAATACGGGCGCATACTGCGGCATTATTCCCTCACTGCAGCAAAAGGGTGTGCCGCCGATTATCACAACCGACGGGCCTGCCGGCATTCGCGTTAAGCAATATACCTCGCTCATACCCTGCGGCACCGCGCTTGCCTGCACATTTAATTGTGAACTTGTGGAAGCGCTTACCACCGTGACGGGCAGGGAACTTGTCGCAGTGGGCAGCGATGTACTGCTTGCACCGGGTATGAACATTCAAAGGAATGTGCTGTGCGGCAGGAATTTTGAGTATTTTTCCGAAGACCCGCTGCTCTCGGGCAAAATGGGCGCCGCTTATATCAGCGGCGTGCAGAGCGCGGGAGCATCCGCCTGCCCGAAGCATCTTGCCTGCAATAACCAGGAAACGAACCGAACGAAATCAGACAGCCGCGTTTCGCAGAGGGCGCTGCGTGAAATTTACCTGAAGGGCTTTGAGATTGCCGTCAAAGAGGGCAAACCGCTCAATGTGATGACAAGCTATAACAAGATTAACGGCGTATGGAGCCACTATAACTACGACCTTGTGACCACCGTGCTGCGCGGCGAATGGGGTTACGATGGTTGCGTGATGACGGACTGGTGGATGCAGAAATCCGCAAGCCCCGAATTCCCGAAAATCAAGGATAATGCTTATCGCGTGCGCGCACAGGTGGATGTGCTGATGCCCGGCGGAAAATACGGCACAAAGCGCTATATTTCCGACGGCACTCTGCTGCCGACACTTGGCAAAGAGGGCGGCATCACCCGCGCGGAGCTGGAGCGCACGGCAAAGAATGTTTTGAAGTTAGCACTTAGATTAAAGTAAATCATTCAAATGTAATCAAACCTATGGAGCGTGTTTATGAAAAAAAGTCTTAACGGTGAATGGCAATTTCGGCAGGCAGGGAAAGCGCAGTGGTACAAAGCGCATGTTCCCGGCTGCAATTTCACGGATTTAGCGGACAACGGCTTGATTTCCGACCCATTTTACGGGGTCAATGAAAAAGACTGCGCCTTTGTCGGCAAGTCCGACTGGGAATATCGGCGTTTCTTTCAAGTTGACAGCGAAGAGCTTAACTGCGATGAAGTACTCCTTTGCTTTGAAATGCTCGATACCCTTTCGGACATCCGCATCAACGGCACCCTCGTCGGCAGCACCGAAAATTGTTTTCTGAAATATGAATTCCCGGTAGGGAGCTTGCTCCATGCCGGTGAGAATGAAATCAGCGTTTACTTTCACTCTCCCGTTAATTTTGTCTCCGAAACCTATCGCAAAGAGGGCGGCACGGTTAATTCAAACGGACAAAACGGTATTATTCATATCCGCAAGCCGCAATCGCATTTCGGTTGGGATTGGGGACCCGTGCTGGTGCCAAGCGGCATCAGCGGGGCATGTTTTTTGGAATTTGTGCACACCGCCAGGCTGGGTCTTGTTTCCACCTGCCAACAGCACCATGAAAGCGGCGCGGTGACACTGCGTGTCAACACCGAGATACAGCACTTTAGCACACAGCCGGTCACCACCGCCGTGCACATCACCTGCCCCGGCGGGGAAGAACTGCGCGCAAACGGAACACAGGCGGAATTTGAGATTGAAAACCCGCTGCTTTGGTGGACCTATGAGCTTTCCGGTAAAGAAGTGCAGCCGCTGTATAAAGTCAGCGTAACACTCAAAGAGGGTGAAAGGGTAGTAGACGAAAAAGAGCTCGACATCGGCTTGCGCACCATCAAACTCAACCGAGAAGCAGATGCCTACGGGCAGCAGTTTTGCTTTGAACTCAACGGTGTACCGCTCTTTGCCAAGGGCGCCAATGTCATCCCGCCCGACCAGTTTATTCACCGCTTTGATGAAGAGAAGCGGGAGAAGTTTTTTGCCGCCGTGCGCTTTGCGAATATGAACCTGTTGCGCATTTGGGGCGGCGGTTATTACGCAGACGATGCCTTTTTGAAAAAGTGCGATGAAATGGGTATTCTTGTCTGGCAGGATTTTCAATTTGCCTGCCAAGCCTATCCGTTTTTCAAAAAGAGTTTTTTGGAAAATGTCAAGCGTGAAGTGGCGCAAAATGTTGCGCGCATATGTTCGCACCCCTGCCTTGCGCTGTGGAGCGGCAATAACGAAATTGAACAAATGAGCACCGCCTGGCAGCACAAAAGAGATTATGTTGAGTGGACCGATACTTTCTTTTACACGATTCTTGAAAAGCAAATCAGAAAAATCGACAAGGCAACATCTTACATCCCCGGCTCACCATGCGGCACGGCTTACAACACCGGCATTAACCAGGATAATGTAGGCGACAGCCACATTTGGGCGGTTTGGCACGGGATGCAGCCGATGACCTATTACCGCAAGCGTTTTCCGCGCTTCTGCTCGGAGTTCGGCTTTGAGAGCCTGCCCGACCTCAAAACCATTCAGACCTTTGCCGCAAAAGCCGACTATGATTTGCAATCCCCGGTCTTTCTTTCCCACCAAAAGTGCGGCAGCGGCAACAGCAAAATGCTTTACTACATCGCTACAAGGTTCCATTTGCCGCAGCGCTTTGAAGATTATGTTTACTTATCACAACTCGCGCAAATGGAGTGTGTGGAAGATGCTACCCTGCACTGGCGCCGCCACCGCGGCAGGTGCAACGGCTCACTGTATTGGCAGTTCAATGACTGCTGGCCGGTTTGCTCTTGGGCGGGAATGGATTATTATTACAATTATAAGGCGCTCCACTATGCGGCGCGGCGTTTCAATGCGCCGGTATGTATTTCCGCAGAAGATAGTCGGGAGCAAATAGAACTGTTTGCCCACAACGATACAAATGAAGAAGTTGCGCTCACTATGGAAGCATTTTTCTTTAGCTTTACGGGTGAAAAGAAGAAGGGCGTTCACAAGAAAATCACGCTCCCTGCGCTTGCAGTTAAAAAGGTTTTGCGGGTTAATACCGCGCACATACCTAAAGCCAAAAAATCCTGCACAGGGCTTTGTGTGCGCATATATCGTGAGAGCGGCGAAATGCTGATGCAAAAAGTCATTTTGCCCGATAAAGAAAAAAATCTCGCCCTGCCAAAGGTGAGAATTAAAAAAGAAAGCGTTATCAAAGACCGCTCTATCACACTGAAACTGAAAGCCGACAAATTTGCGCGCCTTGTCTGTCTGACAAGTGAAGTTTCCGGCGCAGCGTTTTCCGATAACTTTTTTGACCTGCTGCCCGGGCAGACATATGAGGTAAGCATGGCTGTGCCCGCGGGTGAAGATGCACAGGCGCTTGCCGCCGGTATCGGCGTTTTCAGTTTGAGCGACATTGCCTTTGAAAGAAGTGCGGCGAAAACCATCAAAAACAAGATAGCGCTGTTTTGCTCACCGACCAACCTCGGCAACATTATATTCCATGCACCTGTACCGAAGGATTTGGAATTATAGAGCAAGCTTCCGCGCATAAAAAACAGGCAGCCTTGCCCACGTGCTGTTAAGGATAACAAGGTTCAAATTGCCTGACTTCACTCACCTTGGCAATTCTAAAATGCACTAATACACAAAGTATCAGCACATTTGATAATTGCCAATTTAAGCAAATTCAGACAATTTGAACTGCG
>JAFRJB010000007.1 GCA_017432485.1 Clostridia bacterium | reverse complement strand
TGCGTTAAAACATCTCGCAATGCGACAGCATTACTTCGCTGTTTTGCCTTGCCTTTGTAAAAATCAGGCAGACCAAAACTGCGCAGCACCTCTCGCGTAGGAATGTTCGAGATAATTTCTATGATTTTGATGCAGTTTGGCTTCCGCCAAACAAAGAAAAAGCAGAGGAATTAGCCGAATAGGGCAAGCGAGAGGCTATTAAGGGTCAATTGCTTTTACCCTATGGAGCTGGCGCGCGATTGGCGCGACTGAGGGGTAGAAAAGTCGGTTGAAATCAATGAAAACTTTTTACTCGTAGACCTCGACAAATCCCTTATTTCTCGAAAAAGAAAACACCGCTGAGCGGTGTTCTCTTTTTCTATATTGCTTTTAATAAATCGGGGATTTTGGTAACGAGTACCGGGATACCTGCCAAAATTTTGGCAATACCCTGCACGGAGGATTCCTCATCATTGAGCAGTTTCAAAAGCCCGTTGAGCATCTGCGGTGTGAAGGCGCCCATACTCATAGCCACAAAGTTGCGCATGGGAATTTGGGTTGCCATCGCGGCAATCATCGCAGCATCACCGTTGGCATCCGATCCGCCGACAGCACCGACTGCCTTGTGAATAAGGGCACAAATTCTGCCGCCCCACTTGGTGTGTTTGGCATCATCCAAGCAGCAGTATTTATCAATCCTCTTGTTTTTGGAGCGCTCGGGAGAGGGCAGTTTTTTGCCGTAGAGCACTTCAAAATCTTCGCGCGTAATCGCGCAGATATTGTCATAATAATTCGGTGCGGTTGCGGAGTAATCGGGAATTTCCACCGCATCTGCTTTAACTTTGAGCGCAGCCTTCAAGCGAATATCGCGGCTCGAAGCACCGACCAAAATATCAAACTCGCCGCTCTCCACGCACCAATCGTGAATGGCAACATTGTAAAAAGCAAAGGCGCGCTTATCCAACACAAGCTTCACTTCTTTTTGCTCGCCCGGCTCCAAGAACACTTTGGCAAAAGCCTTCAGCTCTTTTTCGGGGCGGAAGATGGTGGACTCTTTGTCTGCTACATAGACCTGCGCGATTTCCGCGCCTGCCACATCACCCGTATTCTTCACCTTAAAGGAAACGGTCACTTCATCGCTGTCTTTAATGGAAGTGGAAGAAAGCTTGATAGCCGTGTACTTAAACTTCGTGTAGGAAAGCCCGTGACCAAACGGGAAGAGCACATTCTTGCCCGCCTTGTCGTAGTAGCGGTAGCCGATATACACGCTCTCGCGGTGCTCCGCCGTCTGCGCGGTGGAGGGATAATTGCCGTAGGTCGGGTTATCCTTATAATCTTTAATATAAGTCTCGGTTGTCTTACCGGAAGGATTGACTTTACCGGTTAAAATATTGGCAACAGCAATGCCGCCTGCCTGACCGCCGAGCCCGGAGTTCAAAATCGCTTTGACCTTGCTGTGCCACGGCATCTTAATCACAGAACCGCCGGCGAGCACAACCGCCACATTCGGGTTGAGCTTGCAAATCTCGGCAATGAGCCTGTTTTGGCAAGCGGGTATATTGATATTTTTGCGGTCATACCCCTCTCCTTCAAAGGGTTCGGTCAAACCGGCAAACACAACGACCACATCTGCCTGCTTAGCAGCATTGAGCGCCTCGCAGAACAAATCGTTTTCAAGTTTATCCGCTTCTTTGCGGTAGCCCTGTGCATAGGTCACATCCACGCCGAGCGCTTTGAGGTTGTCAAGCGCATTGTCAATCTTGGTCGGGTTAATGACAGAGGAACCGGCGCCCTGGTAGCGCGGTTTAACTGCCATCTCACCAATGACTGCCACCTTTTGCCCTGCTTTGAGCGGCAGCAAGTCACCATCGTTTTTAAGCAGCTGCATGGAGCCTTCGGCAATTCTTGCCGCGATTTGGTGGTGCTCCTCAATATCGTAACTGTGCGCTTCTTCCAAAGCGGGTTTGGATTTGAGAATGAGGTCAACCAAAGCATCCACTCTTTCATCGAGCACGGCTTCATCCAACTTACCGCTCTCGACGGCTTTGATAATCAGCTTGTCATTCATATCGCCGCTGGTGGGCATCTCTAAATCGGTGCCGGCTTTCAAACCGGGAATGCGGTCAACACTCGCGCCCCAGTCGGTCACAAAAATACCTTCAAAGCCCCACTCTTTTCTGGCGACAGTATCTAACAGCCACTTATTCTCGGAGGCGTAAATACCGTTAACGCGGTTGTAAGCACTCATAATGGTCCACGGTTGCGCCTCTTTGACCGCAATTTCAAATGCGGGCAAATAAATCTCGCGCAAGGTGCGCTCATCGGCAACTTCATTAATCACCATTCTGTAAGCCTCTTGGCTGTTTAATGCAAAATGCTTGAGAGAGGTACCCACACCTTTAGACTGGATACCGCGAATGATTGCCGCAGAACACTTACCTGCCAAATACGGGTCTTCGGAGAAATACTCAAAGTTTCTGCCGCAGGTCGGTGCGCGCTTAATGTTTGTACCGGGGCCTAAGATAACGGAAACTTTTTCCTGCAGGCACTCTTCACCCATCGCGGCACCCTCTTGCTCAAGTAACGCAGGGTCCCAAGAGCAGCCGGAAAGCGATGCCGGCGGAAAACAGGTTGCCGGGTAAGAACCGCCCAAACCGACAGTTTTATCATCGGGGTTTTGCTTTCTCAAACCGTGAGGGCCATCGGTCATTTGAATCACGGGAAGCCCCAATTCCTCGAAGCCTTCCATGTGCCAATAATCTTTACCGGAAACAATTTTAGCCTTTTGTGCCAAAGTCATCTTGGCAACAATATCGGGATGTTTCATCACATTTTCCTCCGCAATATAAAAGTGGTATATACATTTTTATTATATAAGAACACAGCGACTTTTTCAACTCTATTTTTTATTGATATTTTCACCAACAAAAAAAAGAGAGACAACCGCCTCTCTTTCTATAAATTTAGAATTATTCATATTTTGCCATATGCTTTTTAATGGCATCAAAAGTCGTTTCGCTGATATAGTGCTCAATGCGGCAAGCATCTTCTGTCGCCGTTTCTTCATCCACACCGAGATTCATAAACATTTTAGTGAGCACGGTGTGGCGCTCATAAATCCTCTTTGCCTGCTGTTCCCCCTCTTTCGAGAGCTTCAAAATACCGCTGTCATCCACATTGACAAGCCCGCGCTTTTCCAACAGCCCGATGGCGCGGGTCACAGAGGGTTTTGCATAGCCCATATAGCGGCTGACATCTATTTTTCTGACAGCATCCGATTTTTGAGAAAGAATATAGATTGTTTCAAGATACATCTCGGCAGATTCTCTACTATCCATTGTAACCCTCCTTTTGCACAAAAGTGCCGGCTAATTGTAGTATATATATTATTTTATCATATTCTCGGCAAAACTGCAATATTGGTGCAAAACTGCAAAAAAAAGACTTGACAAGTTAGCATTTGCTAACTATAATAGAATTGGTTAGCAAAGGCTAACATATATTTTTACTTTTAAAGTTAGCATTTGCTAACTAAAGGAGATACCCATGATACCACTCGCAGTTCTCGGCGCGGGGAACGATGGCGTGATTAAGCGCATATCCGGCAAACCTCAAGTCAAAAAGCATCTGGAAAATCTCGGCTTCATTGTCGGCGACACAGTCACCGTCATCTCCGAGCAAAACGGGAATATTATTGTAAAAGTAAAAGAATCTCGCATTGCTATCAGCAAAGAAATGGCAATGAAGATTTATGTATAGGGTAAAAGGAGGCGAATATTAATAGGTTTTGGTTGCCTCTTTTCCCCTAAAATTGCGTTAAAACGCTTTGCAATGCGACAGCATTCCTTCAGCGTTTTGCCTTATCTTAGTGCAAAATAGGCTAACCAAAACTGCGAAGCACCTCTCGCGAAGAAATTTTTGTGATAATTTCTTCGATATTGAGGCAGATTGGCTGGCGCCAATCAACGAAAAATCGGATAAATTAGTCAAAAAGGGCGAGGGAGAGGCTTTAAAGTTCGACTCCTTTTACCCTAAGGAGGAAATACTATGACACTCAAAGAAGTCAACATCGGTGCAACCTGTAAGGTAAAGCGCATTCACGGTGAAGGCGCGCTTAAGCGCAGAATTATGGATATGGGCATTACCAAGGGTGTGGAAATCTACGTGCGCAAAGTGGCGCCGCTCGGCGACCCGATGGAAATCACAGTCAGAGACTATGAGCTTTCCATCCGCAAGAGCGATGCTCAGTTGATTGAAGTAGAATAAATTTTTTTGCAGTAAAAGTTAGCATTAGCTAACCTGGAAAGGAAAAGAAAAATGAGTATGACAATAGCACTTGCCGGTAACCCGAACAGCGGTAAAACGACACTTTTTAACGCACTCACCGGCGCAAACCAATATGTCGGCAACTGGCCCGGCGTGACAGTGGAAAAGAAAGAGGGTAAACTCAAAAAGCACAGTGATGTCACCATCACCGATCTTCCGGGTATCTACTCCCTTTCCCCCTACACCATTGAAGAAGTTGTCGCAAGGGATTACCTGATTGATGCAAAACCCGATGCTATTATTAATATTGTTGACGGCACCAATCTTGAAAGAAACTTATATTTGACCACGCAGCTTGTCGAGCTCGGCATTCCTGTTGTGGTGGCTATCAATATGATGGATGTCGTTAAGAAAAACGGCGATAAAATCGACTGTCAAGAGCTCTCTCGCCAACTCGCCTGCCCCGTTGTCGAAATCTCGGCGCTCAAGGGCAGCGGTGTGGAAGAAGCGGCAAAGACAGCAATCGAGGCTGCCGCCGGCGAAGCAACCGTGCCGCAGCACTCTTTTAGCGGCGTGGTAGAACACGCACTGGCGCATATTGAAGAGAGACTGCTTCACGATATGCCAAAACAGCAGCAGCGCTGGTATGCCATCAAACTTTTTGAAAGTGATGAAAAGGTCATTGAAAAACTCGCTATCAGTCAATCCGACCTCGACCACATTACCGAAGACATCCAAGCGGCGGAGGATGAATTGGATGACGATGCCGAGTCCATCATCACCAACGAGCGCTATATCTACATCGGCACAATCATCAAATCCTGCTATCAAAAAACCGGCAAAGGCAAACTTTCCACTTCGGATAAAATCGATAAGGTCGTCACCAGCCGCATTTGGGGGCTGCCAATCTTCTTCGGCGTAATGTTCTTGGTTTACTACATCGCCATGAGCACCGTCGGCGCCTTTGCCACAGACTGGGTGAACGATGTCCTCTTCGGCGAATGGATACCCAACGGCGTAAGCGCCTTGCTCGAAAGCAGAGTGCCGGATTGGCTCTTTGGCTTGATTAACGACGGTATCATCGGCGGTGTGGGTGCCGTGCTCGGCTTTGTGCCGCAAATCTTAGTACTGTTTTTAATGCTCTCCTTCCTGGAAGGCTGCGGCTACATGGCGCGTGTGGCATTTGTGATGGATAGAATTTTTCGTCACTTTGGGCTTTCGGGCAAATCCTTTATTCCGATGCTCATCGGCTCGGGCTGCGGAATTCCCGGCGTGATGGCTTCGCGCACGATTGAAAACGAGCGCGATCGCCGCATGACAATTATGACAACCACCTTTGTGCCGTGCTCGGCAAAACTCCCGATTATCGGCTTGATTGCCGGCGCCCTCTTCGGCGGTTCGGGTTTGGTTGCCGCTTCCGCCTACTTTGTGGGTGTGGGTGCAATCATTGTTTCGGGCATTATGCTCAAGAAAACCAAGCGCTTCGCGGGCGACCCGGCACCGTTTGTGATGGAACTGCCCGCCTACCACCTGCCGACTGTCGGCACAGTGCTTCGCTCCACCTGGGAGCGCGGCTGGTCTTTCATTAAAAAAGCCGGTACCGTGATTTTGCTCTCCACTATCGTGGTGTGGTTCTTCTTAAACTTCGGTGTAGAAGGCGGTCACTTCGGTATGATTGAAGATATTGAAAACTCCATTATGGCAACTATCGGCAATGTATTTGCATGGGTTTTCAAACCGCTCGGCTGGGGTAATTGGAAAACAGCGGTGGCTGCCGTTACCGGCTTAATCGCTAAAGAAAATGTGGTCGGCACCTTCGGGCAGCTCTACCACTTCGGCGGCGAGCTTGCCGAAAACGGCGATGAAATTTGGAAACTGCTGGCAGCGGATTTCAACGCCTTCAGCGGCGGGCACGGTGCACTTGCAGGCTATTCCTACCTTGTTTTTAACCTGTTGTGTGCTCCCTGCTTTGCGGCAATCGGTGCGATTAAGCGAGAAATAAACAGCGCCAAATGGACTTGGTTTACCATCGGCTACCAGTGCGGGTTTGCTTACCTGGTTTCGCTCATTGTGTTCCAGTTCGGCTGCCTGTTTACGGGAGACATTGTCAACCACATTGTCGGCATCATTGCCGCGGCAGCGGCATTCGCCGGTATCTGCTACATGTTGGTGCGCAAAAATAAATACAACCAAAATCACTTGGCAGTGAGCACTAAATAGTTTAGGGAGATGATTTTATGCTGCACTTTTTACAAATGAATTGGGTTACGATACTCGTTTTACTCGCCTTGGCGCTTGCCGTGTTCTTTGCAGTGCGCAAACTTATAAAAGACAAGAAAGCGGGTGTGGGCGCCTGCGGCTGCAAATGCTCCGGCTGCCCCAATGCTTGCCACTGCAACCATAAGCAATAAAAAAACGGTGTGCAGAAAACACTGCACACCGCTACTGAACACTGAACACTGCGAATAGAAATAAGGGGCGATGCCCCTTATTTTTATTCGCCTTTCATATCTAACAACTCTGCGGTGCCTTTGTAGGCTTCTTCACTGAGTTTGATAGAGTCAAAAATCGCCGATTCAATATCATCTTCCGTTGCGCCGAGTTCGACCGCATACTTCTTGTTGATAAAGAGCCGGATATCCATAATATCGGGCAGCTGCAGCGGATCCATACCGCTGTCAATCCCCCGCTCTTCATAGTCTTTGATAATGCCCTTCATACCCATGCGCATCATCCAAGGCGGCACACCGATAATCTTGCGGTCGGCGCCCATGCCTCTGGCATCGTAAACAATCGAGAGGAACTTTTTCCAACTCATGTTATACATACCGATCGGAACAGCTCTAAAGCCCGCGCCCGGCTTCTGCTCGGCAGCGCCGACAATAACCTGACCAACCTGGCGCACGGTGAGCATTGCGGTGCCGCCCTTCGGGTACATGGTAAAGGGCAGTTTATCCATACCGGAAATTTGCTCAATGAGCACCACCCACACCGGTTTTCTGCCCGGCTGTGTGCCGAAGATGTAGGGCAGCTCAAGCACCGTTGCATCAAACGTTTCATCGCAGAAGGACTCCACAACTCTCTCCTGCTCAATGCGCGCTCTAAAGTAAGGATTGCGCTCGAGTAAACCCATTTGCGGTTTTTTCTTGTAGAGGTAAGAGAAGTAGGAACCGAGCACAACGGCATTCTTTAAGCCTGCCTGCTTGCACAGCGGTAAAATTCTCTCAAGCGGCGCGATGTTGTACTTATAGTAATAATCATACACCGGCGCCGGGAACTCCACGCGCTCATCCACGCCCGCGGCAAAGACAAAACTGTCGCAACCCTTGAGCATTGCCAAGATTTCTTCGTCGCTTTTCTTGTTGATGTCACCGAAGACAATTTCCATCTCTTCGGGAATGGGCGCACCCTGCGGGAGCGGCGGCAAGGCAACGCTTGTCACCTGATGCCCGCGCTCAATAAAGATTCTTGCAGCTTCGCAGCCCAAAAGGCCGGTGCCGCCAATCATAAATACTTTCATATTATTACCTTTCATCCATCAGTTTGTGGTGGCGCTGCACAGCAACGCCATTCTTATGCAACACATCGTGTTGCCACCTTTAATTCCGAATTCCGCATTCCGCATTCCGAATTAATAAGCGAACGTAGTGAGCATTAGAAGTCTTCAAACCCTTTGAAAATTCTTTCATCGTAAACATTGTGCTCGCTCTTGTCATGCAGCGGGTACCACACTTGCGCAAAGAAGGGGTTGATTTTGGCTTCCGTGTCGTAATCCCACGGCCACGGCAACTCTTCGGGGCACCAGTGACCGCCCTTTAAGACAAGGTTCGGGCTCATTTCAAACACATTGCCTCTGGCGCTCTTCCACACCAGCGGGGTAAACATATCGCCTTTGACCATAACCTTGGAAACACATTCGCCGCCGCGGAATTTCGCCGCTTTTTGCATATCTTTAATGCCGAGTTCGCTCACCGGCTTGCTCTCATCATAACCGTGGTCAAGATAGGTCATTTCTTCACTCGGGCGCTTGACCTCAAAGGTATCCCAAGTGCCGATGTTTTTCCAATTCTTAATCGAGCCGTAGTAAGCGGTAATTCTGTCTTTATTGCGCGTAAAGCGCCAGTTGAGGGTGCCGTAAATATCGGTCTGGGCAATCTTCTTCATAAAGGGCTTTGCCGCAGTGGCAACCACATTACCCATAAACTTGGGCAGTTTCAGGCAGGCTCTGTAATATGCCGGCACTTTCTGCGCCATGTTTTTGAAGTACACATCTACCGGCACGTTGTGGCGGAAATGCAAATACTCTTCCAATTTGTCGGAGTCGGTGTACCACTGACCGTGAAAATTGCGCAGAATAAACCAGTTGGCATTGAAGAGTTTTTTCGTGCCGGGAAGACCGAGCGCACCGAGCAGGTACTCTTCAAACTCGAAGTTGGTCAGCCTGTAAGAGGCACCGGAACCGATGTTGTAGAAACTTCTCCAGAATTCTTCGGGCAGTTCATAGTCGCAAATATTGGCGAGCAGCCTGCCGGAATCTTCCACAGTCGCCCACTCCAGCACACCGTTAATCGGTACGTGGAACATAATCGGGTCCATATTCTTTAAAATTTCGGGGTAAAGGATACCGGTCTGACGCAGCGATACCCAATACTTTAAGCCGGATTCCGCAAAAACAGCCTCTGCCTTTACTTTACTGATAGCATAGTGGTCATAAATACTGATTTTAATCGGGTCGCCGGTTCTGCCCCAGTGAATGGGCGGGTTTCTGTCGCCCGTTTCGGCAACGGTGCCGATGTAAACGACTTTAACCGCATCCGGGTCGGGCTGTGCCTTGACTGCCTTCACAATGTTTTCGGCGGCAGTGACATTGGTAAAAATGGTCTTTTTGGGGAAGTAGTCAGCCGCGGGCGAAACCATACCGCCAACATGAAGCACATAGTCGCAGCCGGTGACAGCTTCTAAGACGGAATTGTAATCGGTCAAATCACCCCAGACAATTCTGACATGCTCATCATCAAAATATTTTTGGAATAAAACTACATTTTTCGGGCTCTCTCTGAGAAGCAAAACAATGTTAAACTTCTTTCTTCTGTACAGGTCTTTAAACCCGCGCAAGCCCATGGTGCCGGAAGCACCGGTTAATAATACGGTTTTTCTGCTCATATTGTCCTCCTATTATAAAAAATGGATAATGCCTAAATCTATTCTAATATAAATTAAAGATAAAAGCAATACAAAATAGAATTAATGGGCAAAAGCTCTTCATTCTATTTTGAGTGTTCAGTTTTCGGTTTTCGGTGTTCAGTGGTTGACATATACCCCCGTAGGGTATATAATGAGTGTTGCAAAAGCAAATACTCATTATACAAAAGACAGATTACAGAAAGTGGTATTAAGAATGGAACAGAATTGTTGTTGCCAAAAGAAAAAAACACAGCGCGATGAAGCGCAAAAAAAAGCGCTGCTTAACCGCCTCAACCGCATTGAAGGGCAAATTCGGGGCATTAAAAAAATGATTGAGGAAGATGCCTACTGCAACGATGTCCTCATTCAATCCGCCGCGGCAAATGCGGCACTCAATGCTTTTTCCAAGCAATTACTCTCAGCGCACATTCACTCTTGTGTAGCGCGCGACATCCGCGAAGGCAAGGATGAAGTGATTGATGAATTAATTGACACAATGGGAAGGTTAATGAAGTAATGAAACAATACACAGTCAGCGGTATGAGCTGTGCCGCCTGCTCCGCCGCGGTCGAAAAAGCGGTCGGTGCTGTAGACGGAGTGACCTCCTGCTCGGTGAGTTTGCTCACAAACTCGATGGGTGTGGAGGGCACAGCACCCGAGAGCGCCGTTATTGCCGCGGTCGAAAAAGCGGGCTACGGCGCGGCCCTGCAAGGCGCCGCCGCAGTAAAAGATGAAAGTTTTCTTGCCGACACCGAAACGCCGCGCATTCGCAAGCGGCTTTTGTGGTCGCTCGGCTTCTTACTGATTTTAATGTACTTCTCAATGGGGCATATGCTCTTCGGCTTCCCCCTGCCCCGCTTTTTTGAAAGCAATCTGCCGGCTGTCGGCATACTGGAACTTTGCCTTGCCGCCATCGTGATGGTCATTAATCAAAAGTTTTTCATTTCCGGCACCAAGAGCCTGTTACACCGCGCACCGAATATGGACACATTGGTCGCGCTCGGTTCCGGCACATCCTTTGTGTGGAGTGCCTATGCCCTCTTGCGCATGACCGGCGGCGAGCCGCATTTGAGCAACTACGCAGAGCAGCTTTACTTTGAATCGGCGGCGATGATATTGGTGCTCATCACGGTCGGCAAACTTTTAGAAGCCAAAAGCAAGGGCAAAACCACCAACGCGCTTAAAGCGCTTATGCGCATCAAACCCGAAACCGCCACAGTACTGTGCGACGGGAAAGAAACTGTCATTCCGGTTGAAGAGCTGCGCGTCGGCGATATTTTCACCGTGCGCGCCGGCGAGAAAATCCCTGCCGACGGTAAGGTAACCGAGGGCAGCGGTGCGGTCAATGAAGCGGCGCTGACCGGCGAGAGCATCCCGGTCGACAAAGCCGCGGGCGACACGGTTTCGGCTGCCACCATCAACGAAGCGGGCTTTCTCACCTGTGAAGCGCTCAAGGTGGGCGAAGATACTGCCCTTGCGCAAATTATCAAAACAGTCAGCGACGCGGCGGCAACCAAAGCGCCCATTGCCAAAATTGCCGACAAGGTCTCCGGCATTTTTGTGCCGGTGGTCATTGCCATAGCCGCTGTGACCTTTATCATTTGGCTGATTGCAGGCAAAGAAATCTCTTTTGCGCTCGCAAGAGCCGTTTCGGTGTTAGTCATTTCCTGCCCCTGTGCACTCGGGCTTGCTACCCCGGTGGCGATTACGGTCGGCAACGGGCTGGGCGCCAAAAGCGGCATTCTCTTTAAAACCGCCCAGAGCCTGGAGCAGGCAGGCAAAATTCAAATTGCTGTGATGGATAAAACCGGCACTGTCACCCAAGGCACCCCGGTGGTGACCGATATCATTCCTGCCGCGGATTTGAGCGAAACGGATTTGCTCACCCTTGCCTATACTTTAGAGAAAAAAAGCGAGCACCCGCTTGCCAAAGCGGTGTGCAAAAAAGCGGAGGAAAGCGGTCTGCAAGCCGCGCAGGCAGAAGATTTTCAAACCTTTGCCGGCAACGGTATTGAAGCCTCTATCGAAAGCATGCATGCAGCCGCCGGCAACCTGCGCTTTATAAAGAGTAAAGCGATTGCCGACCACTCTTTGGAAACCGTAGCCGAAGCTCTGGCGCTTGATGGAAAAACACCGCTGTTTTTTGCCAAAAACCAAGTTATTTGGGGCATTATCGCGGTGCAGGATACTGCCAAAGCAGATGCGGTGCAGGCCATTCGGGAGCTTAAAGATATGGGCATTGTCACGGTAATGCTCACGGGCGATAACCAAAACACCGCCGCCGCGATTGCAAAGGCTGTCGGCATTGATAAAGTGATTGCAGAGGTACTGCCCGCAGAAAAGGCAGCCGCCGTGCGCCGCTTAAAACAAAGCGGTGTCACCGCTATGGTGGGTGACGGCATCAACGATGCGCCCGCTCTGACCGAAGCGGATATCGGCATTGCCGTAGGCACCGGCACGGATGTGGCAATAGACGCGGCAGACATTGTGCTCATGCAAAACAAACTCAGCGATGTGCCCGCCGCAGTGCGCTTAGGCAGAAAAACGCTGCGCACAATTAAGCAGAACCTGTTTTGGGCATTCTTTTATAATGCCATTTGTATTCCCATTGCCGCCGGGGCACTCATCCCCGCCTTCGGTATTGCGCTCAACCCGATGATGGGCGCCGCCGCGATGAGCCTGTCGAGCTTCTTCGTGGTGATGAATGCCCTGCGCCTGAATCTCTTTGACCTCCATTCCCCGCGGCGCGACAAACAGCGCCCGGCGGTGGAAGTAAATATAGAAAAAACAAATCAAGCCAAAGGAGAAAAACCAATGATTATTAAAGTAGAAGGAATGATGTGCCCGCACTGTGAGGCCAGAGTCAAAGTTGCGCTCGAAGCGCTCGAAGGCGTGCAAAGCGCCAAACCCTCGCACCAAAGCGGTGAAGTAGAAATTGTCGGCACTGCCGATGCGGCAGCAGTTGAAAAAGCCGTTACCGATGCAGGGTACACCTATAAAGGGTTGGCTTAATGCCAACCCTTTATAGCAGCGCAAAGCGCTGCGTGAAGTTGCTGCGCAGTGAAGTTGCATAGCAGTGATATTTCGGCTTTGCCGAAGTGATGTTTGTGCTGCGCACAAGTTGTGGTGGCAACACTTTTTGTTGCATTTTAAAAGCGAGTTCGGTTTACCGAACTCGCTAAGTGAAAAATAACCGAAGCCATATGGCTTCGGCTGTTTTTTTATGGTCGTTTCTGCCCGCACTTTTCGCAGAAATTCGTTGTGTTCATACTGCCGCAGCGGCAGCGCCACAGCGTGGGCTTACTGCTGTCTTTTTGTAAAAAGATATTGTTTTGCTGTGCCGGTGTGCCGCTAGCCGCGGGATTTGCCGCACCCGTAAAAAGCGCCGCTCCTACCATCGCACCTGCACCGGCAGGATTGTGCGCCGCGGCGCCCATCGCATCCGCCTGCGCCGCCACTAATGTTGCAGCTGCCATATCGGGCTGTGTGAGCATTTTTGCGCGCTCGGCTTCTTGAAATACCTGTTTATCCTGCGCCTGCAAGCTAAGGCTCTCAATCGCCATGGAAACCACCGAGAACCCGCGCAGGCTCACCCACTTTTCGGTCATACAGGCGCTGACTGCCGCACAGATCTCTTCGGTATGCTGCGGCAATTCGGAAGGCTCGAGTCCCCCGCCGCACAATTTGTCGAGCGCCGCGACTGCTGCACTGCGCAGCTCCGCAACTAATTGCCCCTGCACGGAGGCTTTTGTGACAGTTCCCGTGCTGTTGCCGCAAATCTTTTTGTAATACACTTCGGGGTCGGTAATGCGGTAAGAAAAGACCCCGCTCATATTGACAGTGCTCAGGTACTCCAACCCCGTTGCCTTGTTGACTAACGACAGAGGCACAGATAAAGAGAAGGGGTTATTCATCTTCTCCTTAATATCGACATACATCACAAACTGGTGCACTGCCACATCGCCGCCGAAGCCGATGCGCTCTGCCGCCTGCCTGCCGATCCCCTTTAAGCCGCCGCCGGAAAAGATGCTGCCGCTTTTTTGAGAGTGGAACACATTTTCGCCCGGCGCGCTATATACGCCGATGCACTTACCGAGCTCCACCACAATGGCACATTGCCCTTCGTTGACAAGAATCAGAGAACCGTCGCTTATCACATTTTCATCGCCCTTGGTGTTGGCGGAGTTTTCGCTCACGCGCTTCGTGCCGCGCTGTGCCAAAACATCCTCCGGCATGCTCTCGCACACATACATCTCCCGCCACTGGTCTGCCAACACACCGCCGACCGCGCCGGAAGCCGCTTTGATAATGCCCATACTGCCCTCCTAAATTGTTATAATATTATCATTATACCATACACATACACTTTTGCAAATATACTACTGCAAAGAGGCACCCTGTATAGGGTGCCTCTTTGCTAATGCTTATAAATTATTTCGTTAATCTCTTTTTTCTAACAACTACCGCTGTGATGAATCCCGCAATGCTCAAAAGAAGTAACGCGGCAAACCATTGCACACCATCACCGGTGGAAGGCGATGTTTTCGCAGTGGAAGCATTCGTAGTTGTGCTCTGCGTTGCCGAATCCGCAGGCGTATCTGTTTTGGTGTCATCGGTAGTGTCATCTTCACTTGGCTGCACGGCATTCACCGTGTAAGTGCCGTTTACCAATGTAATATCGTAATTCGGATGCTCCGCACTCACCGTGATTTCATACTCACCTGCCACATTTGTATCTGCACCGGTCTCGAGCACGATACCAAGGTCGTCACCCTCCACAATGTCGCCGCTGACAGTATAGGTCAGTTCTTCCAGCGCACTGCCTTGGTTGCTGCTCTTATCCTCTGCCGTAATTGTCACCGCTCTTTTGGTAACAGTGACGGGAATCTCCACTGCCACTGAGCGGTAGTTGATGCTGTCATCCGGCGTATAAGTTGCCGCAAATACCGCTTCGCCTGCGTCGCCAACACTTTGTTCGGGGTTATCCCACGACCAGTTTTCGGGGAGCTCTATATCACCAAGCGCCGTGCCGTAAACTGCGGTAATACCTTCCGGAGTAGCGGGCACCTCGGGAGTTGCCTTGGAAATTGTAAAACTTATTGTTGCCACACCCTCTTGGTAGTGCGCGCTTTCGGAGCGCACCGCTTTGAGTGTATATTCCCCTGCATTGACAGGTACATCTGTTGTATAGGCGCTGTCATCCGCATCGGTCGGCTTGTAGAAATACTCGACTGCGGCTTGCTCGGGGTTGGTATCGTCAGTCAACGCGGGTGCCACCGGTTCTTCCCCGTAAGTCCGGCCTTGCATCACAATGCCGGGCTCTAACTGAGCCTTTTCGTAAGAAACGGTTTTCGAGACAGAATAGGTCTTAACATTATGCGGGTTTAAGGTATCGGTAATCGTGATGGTCGCCAGGATTTCTCCGCACTGCTGCGGGAAAGCGGGGTAGTCTGTTTCATCGGCGCCTTCCATGTTATAAGTGAGCTTTGCCTGCACTTTGTTATCCGTTGCAGCGGCAAGTTCATCTGCGCCGCTAAAGGTGATGGAAGAAATCTGATTGTCGCCGTAATGAATCACATCCGGAATGGCTGCGCTGACAGTCATTTTACTGTCAGTCCAAGGGCAATTATCCGCTGTACAGTTGATGTCTATTCCAAAGCCATCGGTGCTGTCGGTATAGCTTAAGTTGTGAAAATGCTTTTGCTCAAAACTTGCCGTGACCTTTGCCATATCGATTATACTTTCGGGAAGATCGTATTCATAGTAGATACTGCCGTCTGTCTTATACTGTGTGCGCGAGGGCTCAACCGTTTCATTATTAAGAGTCAAAGTTTCAAGGTCATACCCGCTGTCCGGCGTAATCACAAGTGTTACATTCTTTCCACCCGGCACAAAATAAGTCAAAGGCGTTTCGGTTGTGCCGCCGCTTAACATCGCGGCCTGCTCACTGTTTGCACTGCCGTCTGCCCAAAGGGAAATACTGCCGTTTTCACCGGCTGCGGTTTCGAGAGAATAGCCCATAAACGGGGTGAGAAAATTGATTGCCAACGGTTCGGTATTCGTTCCCGCAGAGCTCCACACTCTTGTTTCAAAGCCGGTTGCCATGCCGACAGTAGCAAAGCCGTCGGAATAACTCTGCTCCACGCCGTTGCCTACAAATCGCGTGCCGTAAGTATTGGGGCTTTGCCCCGCCATTACTCTCGGGCAAGTGTTTTCGGTAATGTAAAAATCCGAGCCTTGCGCAACACCACTTAGCGGTTCCATAGATTCGGAGTAGTTATAATGCCCCTGCGCATGATGGATTTTTGAGAATTCCCCGGGACCTTCTCGGCTTACATTAATGCTGTTTGCGCTAAAGAGCATCGTATCGTCTGCCCCGGCGCCTGTCACACTAAAAGTAACAGCGCTTCTGATGCACAGATGCTTTTTTTCATTGACCGATAACGGTGCAAATACAAGCGGCATATTCGCATTATCGGTAATGCGCACAAACTTGAGGTAATCATAGTATTCCTCGCCGATTTTGCCAATGGTTGTCACATCATCAAACCTAACAACGAGGGCTTTGCGCGTGCCGTCGGCCAAAATTGCCGCATTCGCAAAGGTGAGCGTGAAATAACCCAGCCCCACATAGCCTTCTTTGACACGACATTTGGGGGCATAGACAAAGCCGTCTTCATCTAAGCGAAACCCTACGCTGTTGTCCGGGTGATATAAAATGGCATTCATTGAATTAATTTTATACCTGTCAATACGCACGGTGCTGATGGGTGCATCCTTTGCAAAGTCTGCAGCTGTTCCGGAAGCTTTTGCTACCGGTGTGTCACCCTCGGCATGTACGCAAAAGGGAATTGCCGTGATGATAATCAGCAATGCAAGCACTGCACTCAAAATCCTCTTTTTCATCTTAATGCTCCTTTGTTGATTTTCTGTATTTATTATATTCCATTCCATCATTTTCCGCAATATTTTTTCTAAAATGACTTGTTAATTTCCTAAAACGACTTTATTTGGGCGTTTTAGAAAGGTATGTAAGTCTAAAAAAGGTGCTTTCACACAGAAAGTGCCTTTTGCATTTCACAACAAAGAACTCTGCAAATGCAGTCCAAACACCAAGGAAATATCAAATCATACCAATGTGCGGCATTCAACCGTGCCACCGGTTTTTCTTGCCGCTTTTTCCGCCTTGCTGCCGGGCAAACAATACACGGTCATACTTTGATTATACTTAAAACCGGCAATTTCGGTCTCTTTACCTAAAACAATCAAATCGATTTTTTCATATGAGGGATTTCTTGTAAATACTTCAAATCCCAATTCTTTTAAACTCTTTGGCAATTCAACCTGATCCAATTTACAAGAGCTGAATGCACTATTGCCTATAATTTCAACGCCTTCCGGTATTGTGATTTTTTCTAATCTCCCGCAACCGACAAAACACCCGTGCGGAATTTCTTTGACAATCGGCAAAGATATTTCGCAAATAAAATGGTCACCGGCAAAACAGAATTTGCCGATTTTTTCCATTGTCGAAGGAAAGGTAACTCTTTTTAAGAGGTAGCAACCCATAAATGCCTCTTCGCCGAGGCATTTTAACCCTTTCGGGAACTCTATTGCCTCTATTTTTTTGCACTCTTTAAAAGCCCTGTCACCAATATACTTGAGCGTTGGCGGGAAAATCACCTGTTTCATATCCAATCTAATAAAAGCTTCATCGCTTATTCCCACGACTGTTTTCCCTTCAATTTGAGAGGGAATGAAAATACTCCGGCGCCCATCCCAAGAATAATAGTCTATTTGCACGCTTGAAGCATCGACATCGGAATACGTATAATTGCCCGATTCGTGCGTGGTGTTTTCGCTCTCAAGGGAATCGACAATTTCCTCGGCGATATCATTCAACGCCTCTTTTATTTGAGGTTGACTGATACCGAGCGCTTTTTCAATCCTATCCAGTCTTTCTTCAATGGTTTTAAGTTGTTCTAATATTTCTTGATTTTGCAGCATTTTAATCACCCGAGGCAATTATAGCACAGTAACTAACAAATAACAATATCACCACCGCTTATAATACTCTAAAACGAACGATGAAACATCATCATAATCGAAGCGAACACCAAGCCTCTGCAAAACGATATCTTTTACTTGATTTTTTCACAAAAAGCACCCTGCAAATGCAGAGTGCTTTCTTCCTTTAGACAATTTTCACCGAACTCATACCGTAATTGGTCGCTTTGAGCACTAAAGAAATATCCGATATGTCAATCAAACCGTCACCGTTCAAGTCAATCTCGGTATTTGATCTCCCGTAGTTTTCGCTTGCAAGCAACACAGAAAGGTCTGCCATATCAATCACATTATCGGCGTTGACATCGCCCAGCGGTAAATTGATGATATTTTCATTGAAAATATCACCGCTCTCGATGCTAATCTCATCAATATAAACCGTTAATGAATTCTTTTGCTTTGCGTAAACGCGGTAAGTATCCGCTTTTATATCATTAATTTCAAACACGCCGTTAGATGATGTTACCGTATATTCATTTTCAGCACTTTTAATGGTTAGGGTTGCTTGAATTTCCTCTAATGACGGAATGATATAGTGCATAGGGCTGGGCAATACATCCGTAATCGAATCTACATAGGAGTAACCGCACGCCATACAGGTATGCACGGTATACCCTTGCACTTCGGTAGTCGGTTCGACCACCGTATCCACATACCGGTGCGCAGTCATAGGCACATAATCGCCAAAAAATGTATATGCGCAACCCTCACAAGTGTATGTCGTATACCCCATATGCGTACAAGTAGGTTCACTTACAACCGAAGTGTAGTTGTGTTCCACCGTAACAATCACTTTCGCTCTGGAAAGCTCTTCTCTGCAGGTTTGGCAATAAACCACTTCGTCGTAGGAACCGGGTACTGCGCAAGTGGCAGCTTTTTCGTTTTCTCTAACTGCCTGAGCCGGTGTATGACCGTTTTTTTCTATCACAGTTCCGCCTCTTGTCTCTACCCCGGTGCAGCGCGAACATGTTCTCGTTTCCACTGCTGTTTTACCGTCTGCCGTACATGTAACCGGTATTGCCGGTGTGGTAACAGCCCACTCACTCCAATCGTGACCGAGAGCAGGGATATCGTTTGTTTGCCTGGAAAGCTCTGTTTCACAAACCGCACAGTACACCACGATGTCATAACAGCCCTTTTGTTCACAGGTGGGGTCGGTTCTGTTTTCTTCTACCGCAGCCTTTGGTGTATGCCCTAATGCGTCGACATAATCTGCCGCATAAGAAGCGTCACAGCGCGAGCAGTTGTAGGTGGTATAGCCCTTTTCGGTACAGGTGGGCTCAGTTGCCAGCGGCACATAATCGTGACCGAGAGCAGGAATACTCACTGTTTGCCTGGATATTTGTGTATGACACAGTAAGCAGTAGACAACAGATTTGTAGCTGCCCTGTATTTCACAACCGGGGGCAGTGTAGTCTTCCTCAACCGGTTCGGCGGGTGTATGCCCCACCGCAGCTGTGTAATCCGATATATAGGAAGCATCACAGCGCGAGCAGGTATAGGTGGTATAACCGTTTTTCTTACAGGTCGGTTCCGTTACTACTCCAACATAGCTGTGCCCGAGAGCGGCAATGCTTACAGTGGTTTCGGAAAGTTTCTCATCACATACAGAGCAGTAAACGACAGATTGATAACTGCCTTTATCCACACAACCGGGCTCCACGCGGTTTTCTTCCACCGCAGCAGCAGGGCTATGCCCGAGCGCTTCTACCGCCTTGGTTTCGGTGTGCGAAGCATCTCTCTTACAAACTCTGGTTTGCGCACCCTCTGCCGTACAGCCGGGAGCAGTGGTTTGCTCCCATGCGCCCCAATCGTGACCGATAGCAGCAATGCTTTGTTTTTCGCGGCTTATCTCTATGTGGCAATCCCTGCAATAAACAACTGAATCATAACTGCCTTCACTTTCGCAGCCGGGTTCGCTGCGATTTTCTTCCACTGCCGCAGCAGGGCTATGCGCTATAGTATCAATAGTTTCATGATAGCTCTCGCCGCAGCGCGGGCACTGGTAAACGATAATGCCTTGTTTGGTACAGGTCGGTTCTCTTGAGGAGACTATCTCAAATGTATGCCCGTAGGCTTCCACTGCCCTTGTTTCGATGTGCGAAGCATCTCTGCTGCAAACTCTGCTCTCTTTACCCGCTTGCGTGCAGGTGGGGTCTGTAGTCGTTACCCACTCGCCCCAGCTGTGACCGAGTGCGGGAAGCGCCACGGGCTCTTCGGATATCTTCACATTGCAGCGCTCGCAGCGCACAACCGAATAGTAACCGCCATCGGTTTCGCAGCCGGGTTCGGTGCGGTCTTCTTCCACCGGCGCAGCAGCACTATGCCCCAAGGCGTTCACGGTATCGATGTAGTTTTCATCGCAACGCAGGCATTGGTAAACATTAATGCCGTTTTTTGTACAGGTCGGTTCTCTTGAGGTAACCAACTCAAAGGCATGCCCATAAGCTTCTACCGCTCTTGTTTCGGTATGCGAAGCATCCCTGCTGCAGACTCTGCTTTCTTCACCCGCTTCTGTGCAGGTGGGGTCTTTAGTGATTTCCCACTCATTCCAGTTATGACCGAGAGCGGGAAGAATGACCTGCTCTTCGGACATCTTCACATTACAGCGCTCACAACGCACAACCGAATAGTAGCTGCCATCCGTTTCGCAGCCGGGTTCGATGCGGTCTTCTTCCACCGGCGCGGCAGCGCTATGCCCTAATGCTTCAACGGTTTCGATATAACTTTCATTACAGCGCGAGCATTGGTAAACATTAATGCCGTTTTTTGTACAGGTCGGTTCTCTTGAGGTAACCAACTCAAATGCATGTCCATAGGCTTCTACCGCTCTTGTTTCGGTATGCGAAGCATCTCTTTTACATACTCTGCTTTCTTCGCCTGCTTCGGTGCAGGTGGGGTCTTTAGTGATTTCCCACTCATTCCAGTTATGACCAAGCGCGGGAAGCACCACAGGCTCTTCGGAAATCTTCACATTACAGCGTTCGCAACGTACAACCGAATAGCAGCTGCCCTCGATTTCGCAGCCGGGTTCAATGCGCTCTTCTTCCACCGGCGCGGCAGCGCTATGCCCCAAGGCGTTCACGGTTTCGGTATAGCTTTCATTACAGCGCGGGCATTGGTAAACGGTAACGCCTTTTTTGGTACAGGTCGGTGCTCTTGAGGAAACCACCTCAAATGCATGCCCATAAGCTTCCATCTCTCTTGTTTCGGTGTGCGAAGCATCTCTTCTACACACTCTGCTTTCTTCACCCGCTTCGGTGCAGGTGGGTTCTATGACAGTTCTCCATTCATCCCAGCTATGCCCGAGAGCGGGAAGAACCGCAGGTTCTTCTGACATCTTCACGCTGCAGCGCTTGCAGCGTACCACCAAATAGCAGCTGCCTTGTGTTTCACAACCGGGATCAATGCGGTCTTCTTCCACTGCAGCAGCAGCGATATGCCCTAAAGCAGCAGTATAATCTGTAACATACTCATCACCGCACAGCAAACAGGTATAGGTTGTGTAGCCGCCTGCGGTACAGGTAGGTTGTTTCACAACAGGCATATAGGTATGCTCATGCAGGTTATTATATGCACTGAGTAAAGCACTGTAATCAATCTCCAAAGTCTGCGCATCTTCATAAGCAAGAACGCTCAAATTGTTCTTCAAGCTGTCATATGCTTGCTTGAGAGCGGTGTAGGAACTGACAGAGTAGCATTCCGGTATTTCATCAGTCAATAATGCGGGAATTCTTGATTCCAAAACAGCAAGATAGGCTTGCACTTCTTCTGTTTTTTCCACCAACGCTTCAATACGCGCAAGTTGAGTGTCAATAGCAGCGGATACAGACTTAATCGTGGCATCGGTAACCTCAGTGCTGACCAAGTCGGTCAGCTGCGCATTAATATACTTGGCATTCTCGCTGCCAAGCAGCGCTTCATACGCTTCAATAGAAGCGGCATAATCACTGTAGCCGAGTAAATTGTCGATAGCTTCTTTTAGCGCGAGCGTTTGCGCATCCACAAGCGATTGTTGGGTTTCATTATAGGTTAGAATAGCACCTTCGAGCACATCACGATAGGCAGTTAAGCGGCGCGCATACAGCTCGGTTTGCGTGCCGTAAGCTTGCGCAAGTGCACTGAGCAAAGTTTCATCAACTCTGGCGCTCTGTTCATACCATAGAGAATAATCCGCAAGCCCCCATTCTCTATTCACAGTAAGAGAGATAGCGCTTGCGCTATGAGAAGTGAGCGTATCACTATAGCGGTACGAAGAGCGCACATACGTTTTCAGTGAGGAAACACCGAGCGGAAAAGTGCGGCTAAAGTGCCAAATAATGAATTCATTGCCGTTTTCATCGGTATGCGCCGAATACGCATCGATATCCTCTAAAGTCAAGGTCACAAGCGGCTGATCATCACTATCTGAAACAGTGATAGTATCCGAACCGTAGGTTTTGACAGAGTAGTTGACCGTACCGCCGCTGATAAGCGCGGAACTGTCTGCATCATAGGTAAAATCCGAGACAATAGGGCGATAGACAGATAGTGTCGTTCTCACTGAACCACCGATTCCCAGAGAAGCCGTAACCGAAGTGCTTACACAATCAGAGGTGCTCCTCTCCAAATCGCCGAGTATGCGTTCCATATCGGCAGTAACTTCACCGGTTGCACTGCTGTTAAGCGTAAAGTACGAGGAAGCGGAAATGGAAAATGCAACCGTATCGAAACAGTTTGCCAAAGATTCACCCGCACTGTTTGTCGGAGAAAGCTTCAAATAGTCTTTCATCAGCTTGGTGGGCGATTCATTGGCATAAATGCGCGGCGCAGCAGTAAATTCCAAACCGGTAGCCGGCGTTTTACTTTCGGCACCGTCGCCAAGCGGGTCAGCCGCCACAAAGGTGACTGCCTGCATTTGCTTATCGCTTGTCAGCGGCACTCTTACCGACCACAGCTTATAACTGTAAGTGCCATAGGCGGCATAGGTATTATATTCATCACTAAAGACGGTTGCTACGTGATTGATTGTACTGCTGATTTGAGTAGTGGTACCGGCAAGGTATGTTTTTAATTGAGTGGCATCTGTATTGGTTTTGATTAAATAATCGACATAGCCGTCTTGCCTATAATTCAAAGCATTGCGCTTTGCTACATGCTTCACAGCCGGTGCGACCGTGTTGACGGTTGCATAAACAGTATCAATATTACTATTCTCATTGTTTTTCACACCATAAGACGATTCGCCCGTTGCGGCACTGGGATAATTACCGGAAGGCTTGCCGAAATAGCCGGCACAGTCACCCAAGCTCATACCCAAGCCGATATATCTGAGGCAGTTGCCGGTGTTGGTGGTAGAATAGGAGCCGCTCGGCTTTGCCGGAGAAGAGGCGGAACTACCGCTATTGACAGAGTACAGTGCCCCCTGACCGTAGCGGTTGACAGTGGTATCGGCGGCAACGTTGAAATCTGTTGCGGTTTGCACACTGTTCTTGACATAAAGTGCGCCTAAACTTTTGTATGGATAGGATGTATTACCTGAAATATCTTTATCGGAAGTGGTTGTATAGTTTTGCGCCGAGTCTGCCGGATACACGGTGCACTCATATGTGCCCGGTGTATTGTAAACCGCAGCGGGAATATTAAATAACGATACTTTTGTGTTCCCGTTGGCAACGGTAGTATTGGAAACCGCCTCACAAACAATTACATCTTCCGAACCGGTCTTGGAAAACTTCAAAACCACATATGAGGTATACTGATTGGTTGCAACAACAACCGCACTTTTCGTGCCTGTACTAATCACGCGGTCAGTCAGGTACGCACTCTGGATTTCAGGCGCGGTAATGGTTAACTGAATGGTTTGCGAAGCTTCACCCGTTACGCTTGATACAGCATTCGAACCTTCAGGCGCAGTACCGGTAAGGGTGAGTGTGCGGCAAGAAGTAATTTGCTCCGGAGTAACGAGCACATTACCCTCGCTGTCAAAATAGCCGGATTCCGAGCAGGTCCATGTTAAATAGTTATATGAATCGGCATTGCCCGGGTAAGGCGTAAAACCGGTGATGGTATTTAAATTCAAATTTCCTGCACAAAGCGCTTCTCTTGTAACTGTCTTATCGGAAATTGTGAAGGAAGTCATCGGCACCGTAGCGGCAGGCGGTTCGCTTTGATTTGCATATGTAAACTTCACCGTACTGGTATATGCAACGCCGTCAACAGTATTGTTTTCTTTAATCGTGTCGATAATACTATTGGCGATTGCTTCTGTCAGACCGGTTAAGTAGTTATATCCTACATAAAAATAAATAGTATCGGAATTTATCTTTGTGCTATGAAAAGCACCACTGAAATTAAACAGTTTTGTGTGGTCTGTCATCTCATTATATTCCAAATCAAGGAACCACAGACAATCCGATGAAAACGCCGGCGTAGGATCTTCGATTTCATTATAAAAGAACTCCACATATTCCGTATGCTTCATTGAGGAAATCGCGGAAATATCCGATAATTCGTTATCATACGCGTATAGCGTTCGCATACAAGTGAATTTTGCCAGCGGGTCAAGCGTTGTCATATTGTTGTGGCAAACATTTAAATAATACAGATGAGAAAATGGTGCATTTGCCAAACAAGGCAGGTTCCCAAGGTGCGTGCCGGTATTCAAATCCAAATAAAACAGCGTTCCGGCGCAACCTGAAATAATGCTTTCTATGTTGGAACTTGTGACATTAGAACAACCGGATAAATCTAAGTGATTAAGCCCTGTCAATTTCGGTAAATCGGAAAAATCGGAAATGGATTTTCTGACTTCATCATCCTCCCAATACAGCAGACTGACTCTTTTGAGAGCATAGGTATCCAACTCGCTTGCTTGCAGTCCCGTGGCGTTTATGACACCGTCTCGCATAACAGAATTATTAAAGCTGACAGCGGAAGAATTGGCAAAAGGATTTGATGAAACTGCAGTGATACTGCCTAACAAATGCTTGAGGTTCATCACTTTAAAAGAAGAACCTAAATTATAGGCAACCGGGTGCTGCTCTTGCGAATATGCACCGCAAGTCAGTGAGTTGCCACTGTTATTGATGATGTTTTCTACCTCATACTGGTACTGTGCGGGTGTCCAATCCCAGCCCTTAACATACTTGACATAGGACATAAAGGAGGCAATCATACCCGTTGTAATCGGGGTAGCCATAGAGGTACCGTTCATGCGAGTGTAAGTGCTGTTGGAAGAAGTACTCAAAGAAAAGATCTCGGTACCCGGAGCAGCTACTTTGTAGAAAAGGCCGCTGGTATCATAATTACTGAATGTAGCAAGTCTTGTAAGATTATCGCTGTCTCCAAGCGCCATAACACCTATTACGCAAGAGGCAGCAGCGGGGAAATGCAGCTTTTCGCTCGTATCAAGATGGTCGTTACCGGCAGCACAAACAATTAAGCAAGAGGAGGAAACCTCTTGATAGGTTCTGTAAGTGGCATAGGAGAAATAAGAACCGCCGAGACTCATGCTGATGATATCGGCGCCGTAATCTCTCGATTTATATAAACTGGTGATTAATTCGGAATCATAAAAAACATTTTTTCCATCATGCCGGTCAGCTTTCATCACCATCACAGAGCTTCTGGGTGCTGTGCCGATACCGCCTATAGTGTTATCACCATTCATTGCAATCGAGCCGCAGCAGTGCGTGCCGTGCCCGACAACATCTAAATCTGTGTCAGTTTTAGCAATCGTGGTGTCTCTATAAGCGTTATAACCGCATTCGCCGGAAGGACCGGTCCACAGATTATCTTTAATATCATTATGTGTCACATTACAGCCGGTATCTATAACCGCCACATTAATGCCTTTACCCAAACCGTAGCCCGTGGTGGAGTCGGCATAAGATGACCACGCCGTTGGAATCTGGCAGTGCTCAAACCACCATTGCAAACGAGAACCGTAAAATTCACCGCTAAATCCGGGCAAAGTTGTATAGCTGTCTGCTTTGCTTGGGGTATCTTGCACTTCGGGAGTTTCCGCCGGGGCAGTTGCCTGCGGTGCCTGTTCCTGTTCGGCAGCTTCGCTTGCGGCAGCAGAATCATCGATTTGAGTTGTTACGCCCGCATCCGATGTTGGTTGAGTCGTATCCTCGGCAGGTTCGCTCATATCGACCTCTTCTGCTTCATCGCAAGTCTCGTAAGCAAAGTTCGGTTGCGCATTAAATACTTCCTCGCGTTCATTTAATGAGTCACACAAGCCAATGATGTCATCCTGCTCGGTGGTCATAAAATAGGATGTGATAACACTATCATCCCCGCCAACCGATGAAAGCTTGGTATTGCCGGTTTCCTGCAGGTCGGTGGTATTTAATACACGCTGCACCTTTAAATCAAATTCATCTTCAAAAGAACTGATGCTTGCAGCAGCGGCACCGGCAGAGGAAGTTATTTCCAAAATCAACTCGTTTTCGGCATACGTGCCGGGTTTTGCATCGTGGTAATCATAGCCGGA
Source organism: Clostridia bacterium (assembly GCA_017432485.1). GTDB lineage: Bacteria > Bacillota > Clostridia > Oscillospirales > Acutalibacteraceae > RUG714. The sequence continues at coordinate 8,066 of JAFRJB010000007.1, read as the reverse complement.
GCGTTTGGAGAATTGCTCTAAATCATCCGCTTCAATTTCGGCAGAACTTTTGCCGCCGTTAACGGCAGCCGGGTGCGCGGTGGCATAAGCCTGCCCCGCAGCAGAACTCAGGTAACCGCAACAAAGCAGCACGGCTAAAAGCAGAGCGAGTATCTTTTTTGGCATATTCTTGGTTGTCATAATTTCTCCAATCCTTTTGGCGGCAGCACCGCAGCGTAATGAATTGTCAGCAGATAAATTGTCAGTATTAATCACTTTTAATTTTAGCATTATTATAATATAAATGTCAATAAGATATAAATCTCATTGTTTTACAGCGAGTGATCGGTTCATAAGGTGGCTGCGAATAGAAATGAAGTCTCTCCCAACAATTAGTAAAACCTCCTTCATTAACGCAATGCCTTCATTATCGTAAACGGCTTCATTCCTTCATTAGCGGTGAAACCGCGACTTCATTCCGCCAAGAAAAAATGTGTGCGTTTTTGTGAATGAGTGTGTGCGCTTTTGGAAATGAGCGTGTGCGCTTTTGGAAATGAGCGTGTGGAGACAAAGGGACGGTTCCGCTGTCTTGTGCTGCTTTCCCTGCCCTAAAGAAGACATAGCATATGAAATGCTTTTTCGCTTTTTATTGACTTGACTTTAATGCAAAAATGCCAAATAATATTAATGTAAATGTAAAATAAAGGGGAGTGACAGGCAATGGATAATAAACAAATTCACACAATAGCAACCGCTCACCTCGATACGGTCTGGAACTGGGATTTTGAAACAACGGTGAGCAAGTATATTCCCCGCACGCTCAACCGGAATTTCAAGTTCTTTAAAAAATATCCCGAATATGTTTTCAACTTTGAGGGCGCATACAGATATGCGCTGATGGAGGAATATTACCCGAAGGAATTCGAAAAACTTAAGCAATACATAAAAAGCGGCAACTGGAACCCCTGCGGAGCGGGCTGGGAAAACGGAGATGTGAATGTGCCGTCACCCGAAGCGCTGTTCAGAAATTTTCTTTTGGGAAACGATTATTTTGAAAAGAAATTCGGCATTCGCAGCAGGGATGTTTTTCTGCCCGACTGCTTCGGCTTCGGCTATGCCCTGCCCTCTATTGCAAGGCACAGCAATCTTTACGGCTTTACCACCCAGAAACTCAGTTGGGGCAGTGCCTACGGTCAACCTTTTGATATAGGCAAATGGTACGGCCCCGACGGCAATTATATTATTGCGGACCTGAAAATGAATAATTACTTTTCGGTATTGGGAAATCCGCGCAAAAGCAATGCAATAAAAGAAAAACTCAGTGAAAATGAAAAACACGGCTTGAACGCCACCGAGGTTTTTCACGGTGTAGGTGACAGAGGCGGCGGTCCTCTCCCGCTCTCCGTAGCAATGATGAGGGCGAATATAAAAAAGAACGGTTCAGCGCCCGTAAAGGTTTATTCATCGCCATCCGATCAGTTGTTTCGGCAGATTATGACCGATTGGAGCGAAGAGCAGAGAGATAATCTGCCCTCGTGGAATAACGAACTGCTATTGACCAATCACGGCGCAGGCGGATACACCTCTCGCGCAATCAGCAAGCGGTGGAACAGAAGGGGCGAGGAATTGGCGGAACTTGCCGAACGCTCTGCCGTTGCCGCCGCCTGGCTGGGCACTGCCGAATACCCGCAGGAACAGTTGAATACTGCCTGGAAGCGGTTAATTGGTCACCAGTTTCACGATGATTTGCCCGGCACATCCATTCAGAGAGTATATCTTCGCTCGTGGAACGATTACGGCTTGTCATTGAATCAGTTTGCACACGAATATGAGCAGAGCACGGCTGCTGTTGCCACTATGCTTGACACCGCATTCTGCAAGGGAATACCCGTTATTCTCAACAATCCCATAGAAGCAGAGCGCAGGGCATGCGTAACGGCAATAATAGATGCTTCATATAAAAATGTGAAGGTTTGTGACGGTGAGGGTAAAGAGATGCCCTCACAGGTAATTGAGAATATTAACGGCAAAACGACAATTGCCTTTTATGCCGAGATGCCGCCTTACTCATATTCCGTTTATGATGTAACCGCAAGCGACACGCCCTGCGCCGTCAGCACCGGGCTCAGGGTAACGGACGACAGTCTTGAAAATGAAAGATATACAGTAAAACTCAATGCAAACGGCGACATCGGCTCAATATACGATAAAGAACTTGAAAAAGAACTTCTGAGCGCGCCTGTATCACTCGGAATATTCGACTACACCGGCAGCCGAACTTATCCCGCCTGGGAACTTAAATACGGGCAGGTCATCCGTCAGCCGCAAAAAACAGCCCGCCTCGTTGAGAAAAAAATAATGGAACAGGGCCCCGCAAGGTGCGCCATAAGGGTTGTTCAGCAGCAGGGTAAAACCGTGTTTATCAACAACATTTCTCTCTCGGCGGGCGCCGACACCGTTGAGGTGCAGTGCGAGTTTATGTGGAATCATCAGAAAAGCCTTTGCAAAAACATTTTCTGCTTTACGGCATCCAATGAAGAAGCGACCTTTGATTTGGGGCTGGGCGCAATCAAACGCGGCAATGCCATAGAAAAGATGTATGAAGTGCCCGCGCAGAAATGGGTTGATTTAACCGATAAAAGCGGCGAATACGGCGTATCTGTTTTAAGCGACTGCAAATACGGCTGGGATAAATTCAATAACAATACCCTGAGAATGACCGTAGTGCATACGCCCCTGAACAATTTTCGGACAACATCTATGCAAAGTATGATGGATTTGGGGCTCAACAGATACGGCTACGCAATCTGCGCTCATAAGGGCGGGGATGTTACCCGCATTCAGCAGGCGGCAAGAGAATTCAGTTCGCCTGTAACAGCATTTGTCTGCGACAAGCACAAAGGCGTTCTCGGCAGAGTATTCGGATTTGCACAATTAAATGACAGCGGCATTATTCTGCGCGCCGTCAAAAAAGCCGAAAACAGCAATGAAATTGTGGTAAGAGCGAACGAAGGCGTAAACAAATACCACAGTGATGTTAAATTGACTCTCGGCAGCGGAATCATGAGTGCCCGAGAAATATATGCATCCGAAGAAGAACTCTCAAACGCAAAGGTTGTTGACAACGCGCTTTGCTTTGAAATGAAGCCTTATGAAATCAGAAGTTTTGCGTTAAAGTTGCTGCCCTGCGAATATGAAAGCACAAAGCCGTTTGAACACTCTGAAATGATTCTTCCGCTCAACACGGAAGCAATCACCTCCGTAAAGAATCCGTCGGGGCACGGGATTTACGGCAAGAATTACACCGTTCCCCTTGAAATCATACCCGAAACAATCGTGAGCGGCGGCGTGAAATTTGCAGTTGATAAAAAGAACGGCATGGCTCTGCAATGTGCCGCTCAGAGCGTGAATATTCCCGCGGGCTACAATAAAATATCCATACTTGCCGCCTCTCTTGACGGCGACAGGGAGTTCACCTTCAAAACAGGCAAAAATGATGTTAAAGTGAAAATAAGCGACATTGAGCAAAGACCTTTTGCCTGGGATTTATACAGTATGAAACGCACCGCCCGCATAAAAACAGATGTGCTCGGTTGGGAATGCACGCATACGCATAATGAAAAAGGCTTTCACCCCGCGCACCAACTTTTCTTCTTCAGATATGACATTGACACGGCAGACGCATCTTCAATAACTCTGCCCGATGACAAGAGCCTGCTCATTCTGTCGGCGGCTGCAATAAAGAACAATACACGGTGCAAATGCGCAGCCATGCTTTATGACACGGTAAATCCGAGAGAATACGATTTTAAATTCGACACCCTGCCGGAAATCCTCAACTACGCCTACCGCAAATTTCTCGGCCTGTTCCGGATGATAATATGAGGGAAATGTAAAAAAAGCAGGCAGTAAAGCAAAACCACTTTACTGCCTGTTTTGTCATTTAATAAAGAACGATGTCCCCTTTTTCTCGAGCTAATGCTTTCATTTTAATATAATATCATTACCCTCTCAAATAATACAAGGGGACGGTTCCTTGTGTTTCGCTAACGCGATTAGGTTTCCAAAAGATGCGAGTAAAATGAAGCCGGGCAAGCCCTAATGAAGTCAGCCTGCGGCTTAATGAAGTCGGCAACAAAGTTGCCTAATGAAGCAAAGTCGCGGAAAGTGGAAGTCTTTGGCAAGCATTTCTTCATTAGCGAAGCGGCTTCATGCCTTCATTAGCGGTGAAACCGCGACTTCATTCCGCCAATATAAAACACCGCTTTGTATCAAAAGCGGTGTTTTATATTGTCTGCTCACAACATAAATGATACAAAGCAAAAATGTGTGCGCTTTTAGTTTTGGAGTTGTGCGCTTTTGCGAATGAGCGTGTGCGCTTTCATTTTGGGGTTGTGCGCTTTTGGTTCTGAGGTTGTGCGGTTTTGGAAATGGGCGTGTGCGGTTTTTGGCTTTTTTAGCAAAAAAAGCACCGGGCAGCGTGCAGCCACCCGATGATGATTCAATCATTTCGTTTTTACCTTGTAGGTTTTACTCCAAGCAGAGAAGTAATTGACCTTGCTGATGGTCTTATATGTCCTGATGCGCACATAATAGTACTTGCCGGCATTCAGTTTTTTTGCCACCGCTTTGAGTGTTTTCGGGCTTTTAACCGTGATGGTTTTTGCACCGCTGAAATTGGACTTCAAAGAGTATTGCACCTGATAGCCGGTGACAGTAGCATTCTTTTTCCACTGCGCGGTAAATGCTTTCTTTGCCGGTGTGAGCTTAATAAGGCTCGTGCCGGTCGGCAAGGTGGGAGATGTCAATGTGCTGCTCCATGGGCTGTAATAGTTCTTGCCGTCGGCGGCTTTGATGAAGAAGCGCACACGGAATTTGTAGGCATTGCCTGCGGCAAGGCTCTTGAAGGTGTAGCTCGTTACACCCGCCTTGAGATTATAATACTTATCCCACTTCTTACCGTCTTTCGTGGAAATCTGCACTTGGTAGCCGGTCGCGGTTTTCACATTGTTCCACTGCACCTTAATCGCATTTGCCGTTCGCGCGCTGTGCTTGAGAGTCAGCTTGCCGGTGGGTGCGGTGTAGGTATCGATATAATTATTGCTACAACGAGTACAGATATGCTTTGTGTAACCAATAACTGTGGCAGTTGGTTTCGTTGTCACTACCGCATAATTGTGACCGAGCGCTCCAATAGGCGTATCAGTGTAACTGTCACCGCAGTGCGTGCAAGTATATGTGGTATATCCGCTCGCGGTGCAAGTGGGTACGGTAATCACTGCCGCATAATTGTGACCGAGCGCTCCGATAGGCGTATCGGTGTAACTATCACCGCAGTGCGTGCAAGTATAGGTAGTATACCCGCTCGCGGTGCAAGTGAGTGCGGTAATCACTGCCGCATAATTGTGACCGAGCGCTCCGATAGGTGTATCGGTGTAACTATCACCGCAGTGCGTGCAAGTATAGGTGGTATAACCGCTCGCGGTGCAAGTGGGTGCGGTAATCACTGCCGCATAATCGTGACCGAGGGCAGGAACAGTTTCTTGTTTTTTTATCACAGTGCCGCAAACAGAGCAGTGAATTCCCTCGGTTTTGCCCGCTTCAGTGCAGGTGGGCGCTACCGCCCCATCTATCGCCTCGGTGTGATGAGCAGGTATAACAACATCACTGTCATTTATTGTGTTAAGAATTTCATCAAAATAATACTCATTATCGCCGTCTATATATTTGTAATGGGCTCTCATTCCGCTTTCAGTGCATGTAGGTTCTTTATAAAGAATTAAATCATCTTCTTTGTCAAAAACATAAACGGTGTAACTTGTAAAAATGCTTGAACTGCCTTTTTTGAATTCTATGCCGACTTCACTCTTACCCGTTTTACTCAATTCAGGCGGCGTGACGATGTACTGAGAATCAGCAAGTTCATATTGCATCGTATCATTGTTTGAATAACCGGCGAATACCTTAAGATTATCATAATCGAAACTGTCGCCTTTAAAATAGGCGGTTTTTACACCGGCTCCGACACTTATTTCGCTCAAATAATTAACTATGCTGTCCGATGGGTCTAAAATACTCCTGCTGACGGATAATTTACCGGTGTATTTTCCTATACCGGTAACAGTTGTGTACGCAGTTCCGACTTCTATGTTATTTGAATAAGACAGTGTGTAGTCGACACCCTCTTCTAAAAAATATTCCGAAACATTATACCCGCATAAATGAATCTTGGGCTTCTTTTCCTTTCCGTCGTAAAAAAAGCCAAAACCGGGTTCTGTTTCAAATGAGTAATTGCTCAAATTATAAGAATAAATATTAAAATAAACAGGCAAACTTCCGCTGTATTCACCTATGCCGTAAGCCCTTACAATATGTCGTCCTACTCTTATATAATCGTTATCAAAATACAGCAAAACATAATCTGTTCCTTCCCTGAGAGTTTTGCCGTCGAGAGTAAGCACGGGATTTATGGTTCTGACGCTATTTTTGTACTCTAAATCATCAACCTGTATGTCTGCTCCCGCTATGCTCCGGGTGGGAGAATGAACAGAGTTTCCGGTATTGTCAAAAATTGTCTGCTCACTGTTTTCGGGATAGACCCTTGTGTGTTGAATTATAGATTTATCCTTATTTTGCAAACTTAAATACAACGAAGCAGGCTCGGTATAATTATATGCTTCACTCAATGATTCACGGTAATCAGCGTCGGTATCGGCGGGCATTGTGTCATAACCCGTAATTTCAAAGTGTGTCAAAAGACCTTGTTCATGAATTTTAATATAGCCCATGCTTTCTGCCAGAGCAAGAGAAAACACACTGTGATAATCCTTGGTTCCATCATTGTCATTTTTGATTGTTACAGACCAGGACTTCTCGTTAACATCAGAAGCGGTAAGTACAAAGTATTTATCCTTTGCAAACACTGCGCCCTTTGCACGCAGTAATTGAGGGGCTGCGAATATATCCACCACGCCGTTGTTAAACTGCTCGGCATCAAACGCCTCACTGCTCTCTTGGCGAGATTTAGAAGCAATAATTGAGCCACCGCTTCCGCAGCAGTCAAGAATAAGCACAACCTTTCCGGGCACATTGTCAAGTTTCTGTTTTAACAATTTAATAGAGTAATCCTCAAGCCATACACCGGAATCAGGTGCAAGGCAAAGGCATAAATTGTCGCCGTTAGACGAATAAGAACCGTGCCCCGAATAGTAAAACAGAGATACATCGTCTGCATCCGCGGCTGCAAACGCCGTTTCAATTCCGCTCACAAGCTGATTTTTGGTGGCATCCTGTATCTTTGTTACAGTGTAGGGTACACCCGGTCTTTGGAGCGCCGCTTCGATTAAATTGGCATCGTTATCACAGCCGGGGCAATTTTCTTGAAGCTCTTGAAGCTTCATATTTGCCTCGCCTATTACCAGCGCGCGGTATGTAACCGTGCCGTCACCCTCCTCGGGCGCAGCAGAGGCTGAAAGTTGTATTGTACTAAAAAACATTAGCGCACACAGTAATATGCAAAGAACTTTTTTCAAACTTGAACCTCCAAGAATAAAAAATGGCGTACAGCCGGCGCCATACGCAAAAAAACGCAAGACCGGTTGCCAAACATAACTAAATTCATATCACAAAACATGGCATGCTTATTTTGGGTGTTATTCAGAATAATATTTTACTATTTTATTCTATCATCATTGAATTATTAATGTCAATAATGAAAAAGCCGCCCGGTTTTTGAACGGGTGGCTCGGCTTTCCCATTAGTGCGATTGATTTTCCAATGTGTGCAAAAATAAATGAAGTACCTGCCGGCGGCAGGTATGAAGTAATTCGCGTTGCTCATTATGAAGTATTGCAGTTTCACTGCAATATGAAGTAAAATAAATCCCTTTCATATGCGCAGCATACTTCATAGCGACAGCTACTTCATATTCCGCAGGAATATTTCACAAATCCTGCAAGGGATTTATTTCATTGAAAGAACGCCATCTGTGATTGTATCACAAATGGCGTTCTTTTTTGGCGGAGAGCAAGGGATTCGAACCCTCGAGTAGGCGTGTACCCACTACACGATGTCCAGTCGTGCTCCTT
>JAFRJB010000111.1 GCA_017432485.1 Clostridia bacterium | reverse complement strand
TTCCTTTTGGTGCGGCGTTTGCCGCACGTTAAAATCGGGTGAGGGCAGAGCCCTCCCACACTTATTCACTATTCCTTTTTACTTATTACTTCAAATAAGGATTTGCGCGCTCAAAGAGCGCGACAAATCCTTATTTGTCTATACCAACTTTTCAGGATTAGTCAATGTATCGAAAGTTTCTTCATCCATTAACTTTTTCTCTAAACAAACTTCTTTAAGCGTTTTGCCGCTTTCCAAGGCTTCCTTGGCGACCTGCCCTGCCGCATCATAGCCGATTGCGGGGCTGAGCGCTGTCACGAGCATTAGAGACTTTTGCAGATTATCCTGCATCTTAGCACCATTTGCCTTAATACCTTTGACACAGTATTCATTGAAGCAGTGGATGGAATCTACCAGCAAATTGACCGATTGTAAGAAATTGTAGGCAATCACCGGCGCATAGACATTCAGTTCAAAATTGCCCTGTGAATTGGCAAACGCCATTACCGTATCATTTGCCATCACCTGCAGCGCCACCATTGTCACCTGTTCGCACTGGGTAGGATTGACCTTACCGGGCATAATGGAAGAACCTTTTTCATTAAAAGGAATGGTGATTTCCCCGTAGCCGCAGCGCGGACCGCTGGCAAGAAAACGCACATCGTTGGCAATCTTCATCAAATCACTTGCCAAAGCTTTTAACGCCCCATGAGCAAACACGAGTTCATCGCGCGCTGTCATCGCGTGGAAGTTATTGGCAGGCGCTTTAAATCTCTCACCGAGTTCGGCAGAGAGTTCTAACAAAAACAGCTCGCGAAAGCCCTCCGGGCAATTAATGCCGGTGCCGACCGCCGTACCGCCTTCGGCAAGGCATCTGAGCGGTTCGAGCGCGGATTTGAGCAGCTTCAAACTCACTTCGAGCATACTTTTCCACCCGCTGACCTCTTGGCTGAAGCGAATGGGTGTGGCATCCTGCAAATGTGTTCTGCCGATTTTAATAATCTTTTTGTTTTCTTTTTCTATCTTTTTAAAACTGTCAATGAGCGCTTCAATTTCGGGAATGAGGCGCGTGCGCATACTGACCACCGCAGCAATGTGCATCGCACTCGGGAAGGTGTCGTTAGAAGACTGCGACATATTCACATCATCATTCGGGTGCAGCAGCGTTTCGCCGGCGATTTCGTTGCCGTAACCGGCAATGACTTCGTTGATGTTCATATTTGTGCCGGTGCCGGAACCTGTCTGCCACACATGCAGCGGAAATTGGTTTTCAAGCTCACCGCGCAAAATGGCATCCGCCGCTTCACAAATGACATCTCTTTTTTTCTTATCTAATTTACCGAGCTTGGCATTGGCAATCGCTGCGCACTTTTTAATTGCAGCAAAAGCAACAATGATTTCCGCCGGCATACTCTCATCGCCGATATCAAAATGTTCAATGGCAAGGTCTGTTTGCTCGCCCCAATACTTTTTATGCTCTAACATAAGTTCTCCTATTAGTAATTTGTTGTATTTTTATATTTTTTGACACAGCGCTTAATTTCCGCAAATGCCGCTTCTTCGCCATTGTCTGCAAGCAGTCTTAACAACCGCTCCAATTCCGCAGAGGTTTCCGGGTGCATGGCGCGCTTGCCCTTACCGTTTAGAAAATAGTTGAGCGCATAAGCATCATTATACCGCTCGCCGCCGTAAATCTTCGATGCCGCTACTCTGTCGCAAAACATCTCGATGAGGTAATTGTAGGGCATTTTGACCGGACCGTAACGCTTGGTATCGAGCTGCACATCTACCCAATACTCAAAGTGGTGCTTGTTGCGCCCCTTGTGGTGCAGCCACGCCGCCGAATAGCCGTGGGCTTCCCTCTCCCCTTCATTAGGTGAGCGCGTGCCTAAAAAATATTTACAGCCGGGCAAAAACTCGGTCGGTGAATACTTCGACAAATCGTGCCTTAAGCCCTGTGCACCGATACCGGCGCGGAAGCAGTTGGCAATCACCTTGTGGCGGTGCTTTGTAATGGTTTTAAAATGTTGAATGGCGTGCATACCCGTTTCCTTTAAGTAAATATAATACTATAAAAGAATAAAATATTTTTTTCATCTTGTCAATCACTATTATTAGCAGTTATCAGCACTTAGCTTAAGTTAAGGCTTTTTTTAAAATGTAACGCGCCGCAATATACGGCGCGTTACAAAATCTCTTTTTATCATCTGTTTTCCGTTGCCTGTTAACTGTCTAAGCGTGCCATAATCTCCAGCAAATCGGCGCCGCACATCGCACCGAAGCGATATTTGGCTTCGAGCACAATGGTGGTCAGTTCATCCTGACGGAATAACTGCTGCTCTCCGAGAACAACTTCATGCAGTGCTTTTGCATAGTCTTGCTCCCCGCCTGCCTGCTGCAAAATGCGCAGTAGCACGCAAGCGGCAGTATACACCTGCACAAATTTATTTTCGGGCACCAATTCGCGCACAAATTCCTTTGATGCCCTGTTGCTATTGGTAAGAATGCCGCGCGTTTCGCTTTCCAAATACAGCGCTGCGCTTTCCAAGCATTTTTTGAGCGCCGTTTCCTTATCTTCTGCATCAAAACCAACTTGCAGTTTATTGCAAATGCTCTCGCACAGTTTTTCCACAATTTCTCTTGTGCTGGAATGCGAGTTTTGATTATCGCCTTCCAGCTGCTTGCGAATATCCAGTGCTGCTTCCGCCGCCGCACTGAGCACCGCTTTTTCCACAACGCTCTCCACTGCTTTCACATCACTCTCGGCGCCGAAATCTGCTCTCTGCATGGTCAGCGTATGCACGGTGCGGAAGAGAAAATTGCTTGCCGTATGGTAGCTGTAAAGTGCCTGCTCGGTGCGTTCTTTGGCAAACCCTGCATCATTGCCTACGAGTGAGAAAAAGGTCTTTTTTGCTTCACCGTCTAAATGTTTGGGAGAAAACCCATCTACCACTTCCGCCATCAATGTACCGCTGAAAATACCGGGTGAGGTTGCCAGCGACAGCAGCGAATTGAGGTCGCTGACTTCGTTTTCCGCCAAAAACTTCAGCAAAATTAAACAAACAGCATACACATCCGCAAAAACACCGGCATCTATAAGCTTTCGCACATCGTGGCAAAAGCTTCTTTCCTCCTCGCTCCACTCCACATGTTTTCCGCGCTTGAGGCGGCGGATGTAATCCACCAAATCATTGAGTTTATCATAGCGGCGCCGCGGCGCGATAGAATACCATTCTTCAAAACAGTTGCCGCAAATGTAATCGGTAACGGCTTTGATCAGTTCGTAGGAAAGCGACTTTTTCTTACTCTTGTATACACCGAAAGATGCAGAAATATTTGCTGCATCCAAACAGGTATAAATTGCAAAGTTCTCCATTTGCGCGGCAACAGAATCACTGCATTGATATTTCTGTGCCACACAGCGCGCAAGCATTCTCATGCGCGACATTTGCGCAGTGTGGGAATTGTCCAAAACATCCAGCAACGCATCTAAATACGGCACCGATTCCTGCAAGCCGACAAAAATATTTATCTTCGGCAGTACGCGCCCGTATTTTGCCTGAATGACCACCACTTCCCCGTTTTCTCGGTAAATAACTCTTTGAAAGCGGTTAGCATACATTTTGTCATACGAGTCGCGCGCGGAATATTCCAAATTCAAGCACAGGTACATCGTGCCGTCAGGGTGTTTGCGCAGTTGATACGAACCTTTGGCTTTTGCAATATCACTGCCTTTGGAAAATGAAAGATTGGTAAACTCTCTGGAACCGACCGAAAAGGTAGCAAACACGTTTTTCGGCCACTGCGTATGCGTTATCTCATAAGCCTTATCAAAAAGAGCATTGGTTTCCTGCCCGGGCTTGCCGACAAAAAAGCACTGCTTTTTATCCAATTCTTTGACAACGATATCCTCGGCATCCACAAGTCTAAGTTGAATTGTTCTACCCATTTGAATCCCCCTCTCCTGAGTATTGCAATAGAACATCAATATATTTAGTAGGGAATTTGCAGATTGTTGGGGATAATTGCCAAATTAATTATAACAATAGTATGCATTTTTGTCAATTGTAATCAAAAGTTTTCAACATTCTTTTGCTCTCAAGCGCAAAAAAGAGGGGTGTTACCCCCTTTTTTCTAATGAACGGCAACTGCCATTTTATTCTGTAATATGAATTGCCTCAATCACAACCGGTATGCCTTTTTCCAGCAATAGGTCATTAAAGCGCTCGCACAATTTTTCCCGGTCTTCGCGCACAATAATGCCCGCTATTTTTGCCATTTTTTCCGGCTTTTGCACAAACGGTGCCAGCTCCACAGTCGGCTGCAAATCCTCACCGATAATGTCCAGGATCTCCAAAGTTGACTGCATTTCCGGGTCACCACGCATTTCTTCCTGCAAAAACGGCAGAACTTTCATGATGGTTTTCGGAATGTCTGTGACACTGCCTTCCACGCGAAGTGCGTGAATATGTTGGTAATTGTCTTCGCTTAAAAGTTGCAGGGAATGCAGTTGAACCGCCCAGTCATTATTGTCTAAGTATGACTGCAGAGGGTTCATGGCAATTCTTTCGATCGTTGTGTAAAAATGCATACCCACTCCCACTATCAGCGGCGGCAGCGGTAAGCCCGACGGGAGTCGAACCCAAACAGGTTTCTATCGCCTGTTTTGTGTTAATACTGCGTTAAAATGCCTCACAATACGACAGTATTCTTTCACCATTTTGCCTTGTCTTAACAAAAACCAGGCAGATATAAACTG
>JAFRJB010000006.1 GCA_017432485.1 Clostridia bacterium | reverse complement strand
TACCGTCCTGATAATGCAGTTCCATTATCTTAAACTTAAATTCTTTACTATCCTGTCCATGTGTGCTCATTTGAAGTCATCTCCTTTTTTTCATTCTATCATTCCGAACTTCAAATGTACACATTTATTATACAGGTTCATGCAACCTTTAATTCCGAATTCCGAACTCCGCATTCCGCATTACATTACACTCTGCCGAACTGCTTCTCAAACGCATATTTGCTCATGACCACCATCACAGGTCTGCCGTGAGGGCAGTAACGAATGTCGGGCATGGAAAGCAGTTTTTCCACAAAGCGCTCCATCTCAAAGCGCGAAGTGAAATTGCCCGCTTTGATTGCCGCGCGGCAGGCAACATTGTGGTAGAGCCAATCCAGCGCTTCGCTTTCAAAATCTTTTTTATGCTGTCGTAAATAGCCCGCAGTTTCTTCAAGCACTTCTTTAATATCTGCATTTTCAAGCACCATCGGGTAGGCTCTGACAATGCAGGTGCCCGCACCGAAATCCTCTACAATAAAGCCGCTTTTTTCAAGCAACTGTGCATTGGTAATCACGGCATCGTAATCTTCTTTTGAAAGCACTACGTTCATCGGCTCCATCAGCATCTGCGGGTCGGCATGAGCATCTGCTTTGAGCTGCTCAAAAAGCATTCTTTCATGCGCAGCGTGCTTATCAATAAAGAGCACTTCGTTGCCCTGCTGCACAATGATATAGGTTTTAAACACTTCGCCGATGACTTCAAACGGCTCGACAGTTGCTTCTACTTGCGGCTGCTGAGCCGCTGCGCTTTCGACCTCGCTCTCGGCTGCCTGCGACATCTCTTGCTCCGCGACGCTCACCGGCGGCTCAGAAGCAGGTGTTTCATCAAAATCAATATCGATATTAACCCGCTTAGGGTGATACTCTACCGGTTCTGCCGCCGCAGTTTGCAGTGCGGCGGTGTCTGCCGTTTCCGGCTCGGCTTTTACCGACACCGGAGCAGGTTTTTGGGGTGTTTCTTCTGCTTCTTTTGTATATTGAGCAACACTTTTCTGCTGCCAAAAATCTTCTTTAGGTTTGCTGTGCGCCGCCGGCACTGCCGCGAGCGGTTGTTGCTGCGGCTGCGGTTGCTTCTTAATAAAATCTTTCTTCTCGAAAGTAACTTCTTTGGGTGTATCTTTTTCCATCAAGGCATTTTTGCAGGCGTAGTACACCGCATCAAACACCGCTTTTTCATTGGCAAAGCGCACTTCGATTTTTGCCGGGTGTACATTGACATCGACCGCTTCGGCGGGCAAATCAATATGCATCACACAGGCAGGCACTTTACCGACCATAATAGAATTCTTATAGGCGTTTTCCAAGGCACTCATCGCCGTGACACTCTTCACCTGCCTGCCGCTGATAAAGAAATACTGCATACTTCTGTTGGCGCGGCATTCCAAGGGTTTGGAAATAAATCCGCTAACCTTCACACCGCCGAGTTCATAAGAAATCGGCATCAGAGATTTGGCAAAGGGACCGCCGAAAACGGCATAAATCGCGTTATACAGCACTCCGTCGCCATTGGTGGCATAGACCTGCTTACCTTCTTTTATAAAGGTAATTTTCACTTCGGGGTGCGAAAGCGCAATGCGGTCAACCACCGCGGCAACATAGTTGCCCTCGGTAACATCGCGCTTTAAAAATTTCATTCTTGCCGGGGTGTTATAAAACAAATCTCTGACAATAATAGTCGTGCCCTTCGGGCAGCCGGCACTCTCAAACGCCTGCTCTTCCCCGCCGCTGATGCGGTAGAGCGAGCCGACCGTTTCCCCTTCGGCAAGGGTGAGCACTTCTACGCGGCTGACCGCGCAAATGCTCGCGAGCGCTTCGCCGCGAAAGCCCAAGGTGGCAATATGCTCCAAATCCTCTTCGCTGCGAATTTTACTGGTCGCATGGGTGCGAAACGCCAGCGGCAAATCCTCTTTGAGAATACCGGAGCCGTTGTCGCTCACGCGCATATAAGCACTGCCGCCGCCCTTAATTTCAATCGTGAGTGCGGTAGCACCTGCATCTATGGAATTTTCCGCCAGCTCCTTAATTACGCTGGCGGGGCGCTCTACGACCTCGCCTGCGGCAATTAAGTCAGCCATATGCTTGGGCATTACCTGAATATTCATAAATCTATCCTTTTAAGATTCCTCTTTGGCGCGCTTGGAAAGGTTGTACAGCTTTTCCATCGCCTCAATCGGGGTTAATGTATTGACATCCAACTGCTTTAGCTCTTGTGTGATTTCATTGGAGCCTGCCAGCGCAAAGGACATCTGCGCATCGCTCTCAGCGGGCACTTCTTTCACAATTACGCGCGCACCGGAACCTTCTTCTTCCAATTCTTTAAGCACTTCTCCTGCCCTGGTAATGACATCCTTGGGCACACCGGCGAGTTTGGCAACATCGATGCCGTAGGAATCGTCGGTACCGCCGGGCACAATGCGGCGCAGGAAGATGATTTCACCGTCTCTCTTTTTCACGGCGATATTGTAATTTTTAATTCCCTCTACTTCGTTTTCGATAGCGGTTAATTCGTGGTAGTGGGTCGCAAAGAGGGTTTTTGCACCCAGCTTCTTTTTATCTGCAGTGTATTCGAGCACGGCGCGGGCGATACTCATGCCGTCAAAAGTTGAGGTGCCTCTGCCGATTTCATCGTAAATAATCAGGCTCTTTTTCGTGGCGTTTTTAAGAATGGTAGCCACTTCGCTCATCTCGACCATAAAGGTGGACTGCCCCGCGGTTAAATCATCGGAAGCACCCACGCGCGTAAAGATTGCATCCGTCACGCCAATAGTCGCCGAAGCCGCCGGCACGAAAGAACCGATTTGCGCCATCAGCGTAATGACGGCAACCTGGCGCATAAAGGTAGATTTACCCGCCATATTCGGTCCGGTGATAATAAGCATGCGATTATCGCGGCAATCGAGCAAAGTATCGTTGGGCACAAAGGGCGCTTCTTTCATCATACGCTCGACAACAGGATGCCTGCCGTCTTGAATAACAATGCTGTCACCCTCATTGACATCGGGGCGCACATAGCCGTAGTCCGCCGCTGCCTGCGCCAATGACTGAATGCAGTCTGCCAAAGCCAGGTAATACGCCGTGCGCTGAATGCGCTCAAGCTCCCCTGCCACTCTGTCGCGCACGTGGCTGAAAATTTCGCTTTCCAACTGTACCGAGCGCTCTTTGGCCCCCAGGATTTTATCTTCTAACTGCTTAAGCTCTTCGGTGATATAGCGCTCCGCGTTGGTTAAAGTCTGTTTTCTGATATAGTGCGCGGGCACCAAATCTTTATAAAGATTGGTGACCTCTAAGTAATAGCCGTAAACTTTGTTGTAGTTAATCTTTAACGACTTAATGCCGGTCTTTTCTTTCTCTTGCGCCTCAATGCGGTTGAGGTACTCCTGCCCGTTTTGCATCACATCGCGCAGAGCATCGAGTTCGGCATTAAAGCCTGCTTTAATCATGCCGCCTTCGCGAATGGTCGCCGGCGGTTCTTTGACAATGGATTGGAAAATAAGCTGAAAAATATCATCGAGTGCATCAATATTCACCGCACAGTTTCTCAAAATTTCACTGTTGCAGCCGGCAAGCAGCGCCTTAATCGTCGGCAATTTTTCCACCGCCTGCTGCAAGGCTCTAAGCTCTTTGGCGCTCGCGGTTTTGTAGACAATTTTCGTAATAATGCGCTCGATATCAAGTACTGCATGCAGACACTCTCTCAAATCGCTGCGCTTTTCAATATCGCTGTAAAGCTCTTCCACAGCATTTAAGCGCTTATTAATCTCGACCGATTGAATGAGTGGTTTTTCAATCCACGCGCGCAGCATACGCTTACCCATTGCGGTTTTGGTTTTATCCACCACCCACAAAAGGCTGCCGCGATTCTCTTTACCACGCATAGTTTCGCTCAATTCAAGGTTGCGCACGGTCGCGCTGTCTAAATGCATAAATTGTGCCGAGGAATATACATCGAGGTGCGTAATTCCCTTTAAGTCGGTCTTCTGCGTTTGCTCTAAATAAACGAGCGCCTTACCGACAGTGCGCATCGCTAAGGGCTTGTCGCCGAGATCAAGTTCATCGGCATGCGCGCAGTGAAAATGCGAGAGCACTTTTTTGCTGAGCACATCGAGTGCAAACGCATCGTCCGGCACGGTATCGACAATACAGTCTAAGCGCTCACCCAAGAGCACTTTGAGTTTCTTATAATCCAAACAGCGGCGGTTGAGCAAAATTTCTTTGGGTTGGTATTTTGACAACTCATTAATGAGCTCATTTTCCGCATTTTTGGAAAACTCGGTGGTAAGCATGGTGCCGGTAGACACATCGCAAAAACACACGCCGATTTTTCTGCCTTCGGCATAAATACAGCACAGGTAGTTGTTGGTGCCCTCGTTGAGAATAGCACTGTCGCAAGTGGTACCGGGGGTGACAACACGAATGACTTCGCGCTTAACAATGCCTTTTGCACTCGCCGGGTCTTCCGCCTGCTCGCAGACTGCCACCTTATAGCCTCTGGAAACCAGGCGCGCAATATAACTGTCCGCCGCATGGAAGGGCACGCCGCACATCGGCGCGCGCTCGCTCTGCCCGCAATCCTTACCGGTCAGAACCAATTCCAACTCTTTGGAAACCAATTTGGCATCATCATAGAACATCTCATAAAAATCGCCTACGCGAAACATGAGAATGGTATCCGGATAATCCGCCTTAATTTCAAAATATTGACGCATCATAGGTGATAATCCGCTCAACTTTTCTTCCTCCGCAATGTTTGATGGTTTGAATTTGTGTTACCACTAAGGTGGCGTTATTGTTGATTTGGTAAAAATCTTTGATATTCTCCTACAACAGTTAATAATACGGGAACTGAATTTACAGGCGGGCAAAGAAGCGATTTTTAGGATATTTGTGCTTATGCAAAGAAAATCGCCGAAGGAATACTTTGTGTATTTCGAGAAGATTTTCTGCCGCAGAAGCGGAAATAGGCAAAAATCGGTCTTTGAACGTCCTATCCTCTTAAACCGAGAATTGATTTGATAGGCAGACATAGAACTGATTATTAGGATTTTTTTGCTATCACAAAGAAAAGTGACGCAGAAATACTTTGTGTATTTCAAGGAGGTTTTCTGCCGCGGTAGCGAAAAAAGACAAAAATCAGTCTTTGGATGTCCTATCAGAGCAATTCTTTAGTGGCAACCGCCGCAAGTAGAACAATCGTGGGTGCAGTTTGCTGCATCCGGGTCACAGGTAGCAGGGTCTTCGCCGTTGAGGCTCATGGCAATAATACCGTTAACGGTGTTGACCACGGCTTCGAGTTCGGACTGCGCCGCCTGGTAAGCGCGCATATTCTCGTTATCCATAATCTTTTTGTAGGCTTCCATATACTGCTCATTATAGGCCTGCATTTTGGCTTCATCTTTATCTTCTTTCTCTGCTTCCTGCTGTGCATTGAGCATAATGAGATTGAAGTCGCCGATGAGCTTTTGGAGCTCTTCGTCATCATCATTGACTTTTCTTGCATCCATTAATGCCTTGTAGCGCGCATCTGCCTGCAGTGCAGCGCCTAAGTCTCTTGCTAATTGAATTACATCTGCCATTTTTCTATTTCTCCTTTGTGTAATATATTCATTTATTATGCGAAGCTCTGCTTCGCCACCATTCATTCCGAATTTCGCATTCCGAATTATAACAGTTCACCTTTTACAATCCATGTCAGGCTTTCTGTCACCTTTACATCCACATATTGCCCGATTAAGCTCTCATCGCCGACAAAATCGATAATCACATTTGCATCCGTTCTGCCGCACAAGTGCCCCGCTTCTTTGCCGGGCTCTTCCACAAGCACGCGGAAAATCTTACCTTTCATCGCGGCGGTTCTGCCGGCGGCAATCTCTGCCTGCACATCTAAAAGTTCTCTAAACCACTTGCCCTTTTCTTCGGCGGGAACAGGGTCATCCATCTTCTCTGCCGGTGTGCCGTGACGCGGGGAAAAGATAAAGGTGAAAAGCGATGTAAATTTTACTTCTTTAATTAATGAAAGTGTATCTGAAAACTGCGCGTAAGTTTCACCCGGGAAGCCGACAATGACATCGGAAGTCAGCGACAAATCGCTGATTTTGGATTTTGCATAGTCCACCAACTCCAGATATTTTTCACGGGTATACTTGCGGTTCATCGCTTTAAGAATATCGTTGTTGCCCGATTGGAAGGGCAGGTGCAGGTGGTGCGAGATGTGCCGCGATACGGCAATGGTATCAATAAGTTGCTTCGTGCAGTCTTTCGGGTGAGAAGTCATAAAACGAATTTTAAAATCGCCTTCCAGCGCATCGAGCGCTTGTAACAGAGAAGCGAAGTTACTGCCATCCTCTAAATCGTTGCCGTAGGAATTGACATTTTGCCCCAAGAGTGTAATCTCTTTATAGCCCGCCGCAATGATTTGCTGCGCTTCGGCAAGTATATCACTTTGCCGGCGGCTTCTCTCCCGCCCTCTGACATAGGGCACAATGCAGTAGGAGCAGAAGTTATTGCAGCCGTACATAATCGGCAACCACGCTTTAAACGACCCATCGCGGTGAATGGGTAAGCCTTCGGCAATCACACCTTCACTCTCATCGATGCAAATCACTTTGTTGCCGCCCAGCACCCGGTAAATAAACTCCGGCAAGCGGTGCACCACATGGGTGCCGAAGACCAAATTGACAAAGGGGTAGCTTTTTTTGATTTTCTCGGCAACCCGGCTTTGCTGCATCATACAGCCGCACAACGCAATAATCATATCTTTTTTGCGCACCTTATAATGCTTAAGTGCTCCCACATTACCGAACACGCGGTGCTCGGCATGCTCGCGAATGGCACAGGTGTTGTAAAGCACCAAATCCGCTTCGCTCAAATCTTCGGTTAATTCGTATCCGATATCCAGCAACATACCCTGAATTTTTTCGCTGTCTGCCACATTGCCTTGGCAGCCGTAGGTATGCACATATGCTTTGGGAGATTGCGCGTAGCGCGCGGCAAGAATTTCGCCGGCTAAAGCGGCAAATTCTTTTTGCTTTTCAAGCTGCGCGTGATCCACAAAAACAGAGCGCATCGCATAATCCCCCATCTTAAAATAATATTATATTTATTATAATATAATAATGTTTTTTTCGCAACAAAAAAAGGATACAAAATGTACCCTTTTTTTAGTCGATATTATGGTATTTTAAACAAAGTGCCGGGCGCAAAAAAACAAATCTTCCTCTATTAGTTATGCGCTTTCATTTCCAAGCGCAATTTGTCGGAAATCATTGCGATAAACTCGGAGTTGGTCGGCTTGCCTCTGTCGGATTGAATGGTGTAGCCGAAGTAAGACATCAGAACATCCACATCACCCCTGTCCCACGCCACTTCAATCGCGTGGCGAATGGCGCGCTCCACGCGCGAAGGCGTGGTGGAAAAATGCTTGGCTACGGTCGGATAGAGTATCTTTGTAATCGAACCCAACATCGAGCTGTCGTTGGTGCACAGCATAATCGAATAACGCAAATAGCGGTAACCTTTGATATGCGCCGGAACACCGATTTGGTGCAGCACCTCGCTAATCATCACTTCCAAATCGCGACTTTTGAGCGCCTGTTGGGCTTGGGAATTGTTCCAATCTGCAAGCTGTGTAATGCGCTGCGAAAGCATGGAATAATCAATAGGTTTCATAAAGAAATAGTCGGCTCCCTGTGCAATCGTTTGTGCGCCGATTTTTTCGCTGTCAGCGCTGGAAACCACAATAATAACCGGCTTTTTGAGCTGCTTCTCCCCTTGCAGTTTCTTGAGAACTCCGATCGCATCCAACCCCGGCATAAAGGCATCCATAATCAGCACATCCGGCTGTTGTTCCAAAAGCAGTTGCGGCAGCGCTGCACCGTCTTTTTTGACACACAACACCTCAAACCCGTAACTGTGCAGCGCATCGGCGCAGGGAATGCCGAATTGCTCGCTATTGTCGGCAAGTAAAATTTTCATATTGGTATTCATTGTTCGAACTCCTTTTCTTTAGTTTTTCCAGATTTTACCATATTTGGGAAATTTTGGCAATAGTTTTTGGCAAAATAATTTACAAATTTTGGGAATTATTTATGATTTGCCGTTTTCTGTACGCAAAGAAAAAAGAAGGCTGTCGAATAAGGTCAATCTTATCCGACAGCCTTCTTTTTTCGTATTCAGTTGAGAATAGTCGGAGTTTAGTCGTTCACCGTTCTCACTGTTTTGCCAAATTAACCATTTTATACCCGAACACGGCATAACCCAGGTCCGGTCGGTTGAGAAAGACATGTGTCAGCGCCCCGACAAATTTACCGTTTTGAACAATCGGGCTGCCTCTCATTCCCTGCAAAATACCGCCGGTTTTTTCAAGCAGTTTTTTGTCCGTTACCTTCACAATCATATCCTTGTAACCGGTACTGAGCATATTAATAAACTGAATATTGACTTCAAATTCCTGAACACCTTTTTCATCAATCGTGGTCAGCAGCGTGGCTTTCCCGCTCTTGATTTCTTTTGGCTGTGCGACGGGGATATATGCTAAATTCCCTTGCGGGGAATCGGTTTTTCCGTAAACACCGCCCTCGGTATTTTTGGTGATGCTTCCGATTTTTTGGTTGGTTAACACACCGTATAATTCCCCGGCAACGCCTTTTTTGGCTTGGGAAAAGCCGATAATTTCACTTTGCACCGCTTCACCGTTGCGCAGCGGCAAAAGTGTTTGGGTATCCGCATCTGTCACGCCGTGACCGAGCGCACCGAAATTGCCGCTTTTATCATAAAAAGTGACCGTGCCGATGCCTGCCGAGGAGTCGCGTATCCAAAGCCCTGCTTTATAGGTACCGCTGGAACTGCACAGCACCGGTGTCAACGCCACGGATTTTTCTTCATTCCCGCGCCGCAGCGTAATAATCAGCTCTTTTCCGCCGCTTGCTTCAATCGCTTCCGAAACCGCTGCGCAACTTTTGACTTCTTTCCCGCCAATGTGCGTAATCACATCGCCGGCGCGCAGCCCTAAATCACCGGCAGGATTTTTCTCACCATTCTCTGTCTGCACCGCCGCAGCGGAAATCACCAACACCCCCTGCGTATGCATTTTTATGCCGAAGCTTTCCCCGCTGATGCTGACCGTATTTTGGCTGATTGCGGCAGCAGCTTGCGTGCTCTCATCATAATTGCTCACAAAAACCGCAAACACAATCACCAAAATCAGAGAAATCATATTTCTGATATTTTTCAAATTTTCACCCTCTAATTATTGTTTGCTTTCGCGCAAAAAATATAGTTGGTAAAAAAAGAAACAGCGGTTCGCTTTCACGAACCGCTTTGTATAAATAAAATGGAAATAAAACCTATTTATTTAATAATTTATTGACCTCTGCAATAAAGGTGCTTACATCCGTAAACTGCCTGTAAACGGAAGCAAAGCGCACATAAGCCACTTCGTCAATATCCTTAAGTTTTTCCATAACCAACTCACCGATTTTTTCGGAAGTGATTTCTCGCTCGAAAGAGTTTTGAATGGTCGCCTCAATCTCGCTGATGGCTTTTTCAAGAGTCGCGTATTCCACCGGCCTTTTTTCGCAGGCGCGAAGCATACCGTTTAAGAGCTTTTGCGAGTCAAATGCTTCTCTGGATTTGTCGCGCTTAATGACCAAAATCGGCACGGATTCAATCACTTCATAAGTGGTAAAACGCTTGCCGCATTTTAAGCACTCTCTGCGCCTTCTGATTTTTTCGCCTTCATCGGTCGGTCTGGAGTCGATAACTTTGCTTTCTTCATGTGCACAGTATGGACATTTCATGACATACTTCTCCCCTATACAATCAATAGTATTAGTATTATACCATATAACTATACATTGTGTCAATCACCCGCGCGCAGGGCTTGTTACCGAGTTAAAAATCCATACCGATTTATGCAATAAAAAAAGCGGAAATATTCATTTATATTCCCGCTTATTTTCTAATAGGTTTTTATGATTTTTTGTATCATATTCACCGTGTTTTTATGGGAAATGGCATTGGGTGCCGGGTACTCAACCAGGCAACACGGAATACCGTATTTTGCCCGCACATAGCCGATAGCATAGCCCTGGTCATAGGCATAACGGTTGCGCAAAGAATACGACAAATGCAGCGAATTTTGCACAATCGTGCAAAGCGAGGAAGTGCCGATTGCTTCATCGAGCCAGCCGTGGCAATTCAAATACACATTTGGCTTACAGAGATCGATGATTTTGATTAGTCCCCTCGTTTCGACTGCTTTGCGGCTTAAGAAGTCGCGATTGATATCCACATGGTTAGCGGTGCATCTGCCGAATGCCGAAGCACAGGCTCTGAGGTTATTTTTACCGTGATAGGCGCCGTCCGGATTGGCGCAAGGCACAATCACCAAGCGGTAATTGCCTAACTCTTTGGGGTACTTTGCATAGTAAGAAATGAGTTTATTTGCCTCGTTGGTTAAGTACTTACCGTCTCTATAAGAAGCATCTTCAAAACCGTGAACGGTAAAGTCAATAAAGAGCGTTTTCTTATTAAAAGGATTAATAATATAAGCTTCTAAAATCTGTTTTTGGTAGGACTTACCGTAGATATAACGCTGCACATGGGTATAGGTACAGGAAGCCGCAAGCGATGTTTTATTCGGGCTGAAAACCTGATCCTTTTTAACCACAACTGTCTGTTGGGCATACACGCCGTTAAACAAGCGCACCGTCACCTTTGCTTTGCCTGCCTTAAGTGCTTTGAGGGTACCGTTTTTAAAAACAGTCACAATGCTGTTGTTGGAAGAAGTAATTCTCGAATAAAATGAATAGGCTCCCTTATTTATCGTAAAAGCCGTTGTCTTGGCATGGGTGCCCAACTGCATGGTGGTGCTTGCCTGCTTAAATTTAACGGAAGTCGGCGCTGCCCCCACCGTAATTTTACACACGGTTTTTAGTCCGTTATAAACCGTACATGTAATTTTAGCGCTGCCCTTCCCCACAGCTTTTACTTTACCGGAAGAAGTAACGGTAACAACATTTTTGTTGGAAGAAACAAAGTTGCGCACCAACGCATAACCGCCTTTACAGGAAGAATCCAAATCTAAGGTAGTTTCTCCCAAGCCGAGCTTGACATCCTTATAGTTCAAAGAAAGTGTTTTCGGCGCATTTTTGACTTCAATCTTCACACTTGCTTTGAGTTTGCCCAGAGCGGCGGTAATAGTGGCTTTGCCGACTTTTTTGGCAGTAATAACACCGTTTTGATTGACTGTTAAAATGCGCTTATCGGAAGTGGAAAAAAGCAACCCTTCGAGCGTTGCGTTTGTCGGTGTCGGGAGGATAAGCGCAGTGACGCTTTCCCCCAATCCTAAGCAGAAATCGCTTTTCCAAAAACGAATGCTCTCGGCGGGAACTACAGCTTTTTCTACAATAATTTCCATGGTGTCGCTGATTTCGCCGTAGCTGACAGTAATAAGTGCCGTGCCCTCGGCGATTGCCGTCACATTGCCTTCGCTGTCAACAGTTGCCACACTTTCCAAAGAGGAAGTAAACTGATAGTCCGCCGCAAAATCCGCGGGAACCGTGGTAAACATAAGTTTAACACTTTGCCCTTCACCAAGCGTAACACTCGGGTCGACAAAGTGGATTTCTTCTAAAATCGGCGGTTCTTCCGGCGGCTGCGGTTCTTCTTCGGTCTGCTGCAGTTCACCGGTGCTCTGTGCAGACTGCGGTAGCGCACTCTGCGCATATGCCTGTAACGGTAACAGGCTTAATACCATTATCAATAATAAAACTAATGCAATAATTCTTTTCTTCAATAGTATAATCTCCAATAAAACAATGGGGCAGTTTACTCCGGTAACTGCCCGTTTTGTGCTAATTCAATGATATATCTTGAGAGTGCATTGTGCCAATCCGGCAGGCGCTGAAAAGAAGCAAAATCCAAACTGATTTTGGAAAGCCGCGAATTGAGCGGGCGCTTCGCCGGCGACGGAAATGCCGCCGAATACACCGGCACGATGCGGCAGGCAAGCTGCGCTTCCTTCATAATTGCCGCAGCAAATTCCGCCCAAGAGCAAAATCCCTCGTTAGTGGCGTGATAGGTGCCGTATTTCGTGGTCATTACCATATCTGCAAGCAACTTCGCTAAATCTTTGGTATAAGTCGGCGAGCCGATTTGGTCGGCAACCACACTCAGTTCTGTCTTCTGTCTGCCGAGGTTTAACATAGTTTTGACAAAATTATTGCCGTTAAGCCCATATACCCACGAGGTGCGCACCACAAAGGTCTGCGGATTGAGTCTTGCCGCTGCTTCACCGTCTAATTTCGTTTGCCCGTATACATTCAGCGGCGCGGTAGGCTCATCGATATTCTTCGGTGTTTCGCCGCTGCCGTCAAACACATAGTCGGAGCTGATATAAATGAGCTTACATTTTAAATAGCGGCACGCTTCGGCAATATTGCGCGTACCTTCCACATTGATTTTGCGACAGAGTTCCTCATTTTCTTCGGCGGCATTGACATTGGTATACGCCGCGCAGTGAATGACTGCCGTAGGCTGAAAGGTCTTGACATAATGTTCGGTTTTCGCCGCATTGGTCAAGTCAAAGTCATCGACATCGACCCCTTTACAGAGAATGCCTCTGCTTTCCAGTTCCAAGACCACATCGTGCCCTAATTGACCTTTTACACCGGTCACGAGAATGTTTTCCATAAATCAGCAATTCTCTCCAAAAATATAGTTGACATCGCTTTCACTTAAAAGCGGTGCATTCAAATCTTTCTCGGATAAAATCGGGTTATTAATTCCCCACTCAATACCGATAGCCGGATCGCTAAAAAGAATAGAACGATCATGCGTAGGGCTGTAGTATTGGTCGACTTTATACTGCACTTCCACATCTTCACTCAACGTTAAAAACGCATGTGCAAAGCCTTTGGGAATGTAAATCATCTTTTTGTTTTCGGCAGAAAGTTCTACCGCAACCCACTTGCCAAACTGCGGGCTGCCCTTGCGGATATCCACCGCCACATCTAAGATTTTACCCCTTGTGCAGCGCAACAGTTTGGTCTGTGCCTTCGGGGCAAGCTGAAAATGCAAGCCGCGAATGGTATTCTTTCCTTTGGAATAGGACTGATTATCCTGCACAAAAACGGTATCAATCCCGATTTCACGTAACTTTTGTGCCGAATAGGTTTCGCAAAACCACCCGCGGTTATCACCAAATACCTGCGGGGTAATAATATAAACACCTTCTAAAGAAGTTTTTTCCTTTGTCATGTTCATTGCCTCATAACTTCTAATAGTGTGCGGGCAGCGCCCGCCAAAAACTTTGGCGTAGCCAAAACGTCGTTTTTTACTTGGTGAGACATATCACCAAGCGTAGCAACACTATGATTGTTCTTTACCCCAAACAGGTCTGATAACCTGTGATTTCTTCGCATTGGGATTGGGGTTATTGTAAAGAATTTCACCTCTTGCCACTTTGAGCAGATGCCTGCCGTAGTTGGATTTACCGTAAGCTTCCGCACTCTTCAAAAGTTTCGCCTTGGTAATCCAGCGGTTGTTGTAGGCAATCTCTTCGGGAGCGGAAATTTGAATGCCCTGCAAACTTTCAATAGTCTTAATAAAGTTTGCCGCATCCAGCAGTGCATCGACTGTTCCGGTATCTAACCACGCGTAACCTCTGCCGAGCTGCTTGACATCCAGCTCACCGGCTTTTAAATACGCCTCGTTGACATCGGTAATCTCATATTCGCCTCTGGCGCTCTTTTCAAGATTTTTGGCAATCTCAACAACCTTGTTGTCATAAAAATACAAGCCGGTCACAGCATAGTTTGACTTCGGGTGCTTCGGCTTTTCTTCAATCGAAACCGCCTTACCTTTTTCATCAAATTCAACCACGCCGAACGCGGTGGGGTTCTCTAAATAGTAAGCAAAAATGGTTGCCGGGCTTTTCATCGTTGCCGCTTCGCGCAGCATATGCCCGAGACCGGAGCCATAGAAAATATTATCGCCCAAAATCATGGCGACATCATCATCGCCGATAAAGTCCTCGCCAATGACAAAGGCTTGCGCCAAACCGTCAGGCGATTCCTGAATGGCATACTGAATGTCTAAACCAAACTGGCTGCCGTCACCGAGTAAGTCCATAAACTTCGGGGTATCATCCGGCGTGGAAATAACCAGGATTTCCCGAATGCCCGCCAGCATTAAAGTGGACAGCGGGTAATAAATCATCGGCTTGTCATAAATCGGTAAAAGCTGTTTGGATGTCACGGTTGTCAGCGGGTAAAGTCTGGTGCCGCTGCCGCCTGCCAAAATAATTCCTTTCATATGAGAAACTCCGTTTCATGCATAATTAAGATGATATAAATATAGGCATATTTATATAAATATAATATATACCAATTTATGTAAATAGTCAAGAGCGACAAATAAGGATTTGCGGAGCCACTTGCGGGCTCGCAAATCCTTATTGAAGTAAGAAGTAATAGTGAAGAGATAAGAAGTGAGGGCGAGACACTCGCACTCGTTCCGCTTCGCTCAATTCCTTTTGGTGCGGCGTTTGCCGCACGTTAAAATCGGGTGAGGGCAGAGCCCTCCCACACTTATTCACTATTCCTTTTTCCTTATTACTTCAAATAAGGATTTGCGCGCTCAAAGAGCGCGACAAATCCTTATTTGTCGAAAACCCCCGCACCGCGAGGTGCGAGGGTTTTTGTTTTTTATTCAGCCTTGGGCTCGTAGTATTCCACAAGTCTTTGCAGTCTTTCGTATTTTGCAATCGAATTGTCTGCAGCCTGTCGGAAGAGTTTCTCAGCCTTTTCGGGGAACATCGCTTTGAGGGAAGCATATCTGACTTCGCCCTCGATAAAGTCGATGTAAGAGGTCTTCGGAGCCTTGGAATCCAAGGAGAACGGATTCTTGCCTTCTGCCTTGAGAGCCGGGTTAAATCTGAACAGGTTCCAATAACCGGCATCCACAGCCTTTTGCATTTCAAGCTGGCAGTTCTGCATGCCGCCCTTCTTAATTCTGTGCATCTCACAAGGAGAGTAACCGATAATGAGAGACGGTCCCTTGTAAGCTTCTGCCTCTTTGAGTGCCTTGAGCAGTTGGTTCTTATCGGCACCCATAGCCACCTGAGCTACATAAACATAGCCGTAGCTCATGGCAATTTCGGAAAGGCTCTTCTTGCCGATTTGCTTACCGGCTGCCGCAAACTGCGCTACCTGACCGAGCTGAGAAGCCTTGGAAGCCTGACCGCCGGTGTTGGAGTACACTTCGGTATCGAAGACAAATACATTCACATCTTCACCGGAAGCAAGCACGTGGTCAAGACCGCCGTAACCGATGTCGTATGCCCAACCGTCACCGCCGAAGATCCAAACGCTCTTCTTAGCGAGGTAATCTTTATACTTGAGAATTTCTTGTGCACTCTCGCAGCCGTTTCCGCCGCATTTTTCGAGCGCTTCAATCAAAGCCTTTGCCGGCTCTGCATTATCTGCAGAAGAATCCTTTGTGGCAAGGAATTTATCCACAATCGGTTTTACTTCTTCGGAAGGATTGAGAGCCTCAATCTTGGCAATCATTCTCTCGCGCAGTGCTTTCTGACCAAGGTAGATACCGAGACCGTGCTCTGCGTTATCCTCAAACAGGGAGTTGCCCCAAGCCGGACCCTTGCCGCTCTCGCGGTTAACGGTGTACGGTGTGGAGGGTGCGGAACCGCCCCAGATAGAGGAACAACCGGTCGCATTGGAGATGTACATTTGCTCACCGAAGAGTTGAGTGACAAGGCGCGCATAAGAAGTTTCGGCGCAACCTGCACAGGAGCCGGAGAACTCAAGCAAGGGTTGCTTGAACTGGCTGCCCTTCACGGTAGCATTGATAAGTTCGGACTTCTCGGAAACATTCTCTACGCAGTAATCGAATACCGGCTGCTGGTCGAGTTGAGAAGACTGGGCTTTCATGGCAAGCGGAGCTGCTTTGCCGGTTTGTTCGCTGCGCGCGGAAACCGGGCAAGCCTTTACGCAAAGGGTACAACCCATGCAGTCCATCGGGCTGATTGCCATAGTGAACTTGTAATCGGTCTTGAGAACGGGCTTTTCGGTAAACTTGGTCTGCGCCGGAGCCTTAGCGGCTTCCTCTGCTGTCATAGCATACGGTCTGATGGTCGCATGCGGGCAAACAAACGCACAGGTGTTACACTGAATACAGTTGGTCGGATCCCACTCGGGAACGTAAACTGCCACGCCTCTCTTTTCGTAGGCGGCAGCGCCCTGCGGGAAGGTACCGTCTGCCATATCTTTAAATGCAGATACGGGAAGGCTGTCACCATCCATATTGTTGACGGGTGTCACGATTTCATTGACAAACTTCACAAGGTCTGCTCTGTCGCCGGTAGCGGAAGCTGCCGGTGCTTCATCGGCAAGGTCTGCCCATGCAGCGGGAACATCGATTGCGGTCACGGCATCGGCGCCGGCATCAATCGCGTTGTAGTTGAGCTGCACAATTTCCTCACCCTTCTTGGAGTAGGATTTGTAAGCCATCTTCTTCATGTATTCAATAGCTTCATCCTTCGGCAAGATGTTGGCAAGTGCGAAGAAAGCGGACTGTAAAATGGTGTTCTTTACCTTTGCATTACCGATTTTGACAGTTGCCAAAGTGGTCGCATCAATGGTGTAGAACTTAATATTGTTTTTAGCAATATACTTCTTAACGGAAGCAGGCAGGTGCTCTTCGAGCTGTGCCGCATCCCACTGGCAGTCAAGCAAGAATGTGCCGCCGGGTTTAACATCCTGCACAATCTTGAAGCCCTTGAGGATATAGGAGACATTGTGGCAAGCCACGAAGTCAGCCTTGGTGATGTAGTAGGGGCTCTTGATCGGAGTATCGCCGAATCTCAAGTGGGAAACGGTAACGCCGCCGGTCTTCTTGGAGTCATACTGGAAGTAAGCCTGAATGTATTTATCGGTATGGTCACCGATGATTTTGATGGAGTTCTTGTTGGCACCGACCGTACCGTCGCCGCCCAAACCCCAGAACTTGCAGGAGATAGTGCCTGCCGGAGCGGTATCGGGAGAAACCTTCTCTTCAAGAGAATGACCGGTCACATCATCGACAATACCGATGGTGAAGGAGTTCTTGGGTTCATCCAACTTCAAGTTGTCGTAAACGGCAATGACGGATGCCGGCGTGGTATCCTTAGAGCCGAGACCGTAGCGGCCGCCGACTACCTTGATATCGCTTCTGCCGGTGTTATTGAGTGCGGTGACAACATCCAAGTAAAGCGGTTCGCCCAAAGCACCCGGCTCCTTGGTTCTGTCAAGCACGGCAATCTTCTTGACGCTTGCGGGAATGGCAGCTGCCAATTTTTCCTGCACAAAGGGTCTGTAAAGTCTGACTTTGACAAGACCGACCTTTTCGCCTGCTGCGCGCAGGTAATCGATCACTTCTTCCGTTACGTCACAGATAGAGCCCATTGCCACGATAACGGTTTCGGCATCGGGGTCACCGTAGTAATTGAAGAGCTGATAGTCAGTGCCGAGTTTGGCATTGACTTTGCCCATATAGTCTTCTACGATAGCGGGAAGGGCTTCATAATACTTGTTGCAAGCCTCTCTGTGCTGGAAGAAGATGTCGCCGTTTTCGGCAGAGCCGCGCAATACGGGATGTTCCGGATTGAGCGCACGGTCTCTGAATGCCTGCACAGCATCCATATCAACCATCTCTTTGAGGTCATCGTAATCCCACACTTCAATTTTCTGCACTTCGTGAGAAGTACGGAAACCATCGAAGAAGTTAATGAAAGGAACTCTGCCCTTGATAGTGGACAAGTGCGCAACCGCGCCGAGGTCCATAATTTCCTGCTGGTTGGATTCGCAAAGCATCGCATAACCGGTCTGGCGGCACGCATATACATCGGAATGGTCACCGAAGATGTTGAGTGCGTGGCTGGCAACGCAGCGCGCGGAAACATGAATGACTGACGGTAACAATTCACCGGCAATTTTATACATGTTGGGGATCATCAGCAACAAGCCCTGAGAAGCGGTGTAAGTGGTGGTGAGAGCACCGGCTGCCAAAGAGCCGTGAACCGCGCCTGCCGCACCTGCTTCGGACTGCATTTCGGTAATCTTTACCGTGTCGCCGAAAATGTTTCTTGCCGGACCGTCACCGAAAATGTTCTTATCGGTTGCAGCCCAAGTGTCGGTCACTTCAGCCATGGGGCTGGAGGGTGTGATGGGGTAAATCGCTGCCACTTCCGTAAACGCATAGCTGACGTGCGCTGCAGCGGTGTTACCATCCATAGAGAGTTTTCTTCTGGACATTATTGTTCCTCCTAAGTTTATCGTTAAGGTATTAAAATAACCTATAATATAACCAAGTTTATTAATTACCAATTAAAGAAACCCGATCAAAAAATATTATAACATTTCTCTTTATATATGTAAATAACAAAACCCAAAGTATTTTTCGGCAATTTTGACAAAATAATACATTTGATATATAATGAGATTTGTTATAGTAAGTCTATACTTAGTCTTACATAAAATCGGAAAGGATATTATAGAATTTATGGACGACCTGCCTTCTGCGGGAACAATTATACTCAGAGTACTTCTCGTTTTTCTGCTCATCCTCGTTAACGGCTTTTTCTCGATGAGCGAAATCGCACTTATCACCCTCAACGACAATAAGGTAGACAAACTCGCCGGTGAGGGCAATAAAAAGGCGCAAAAAATCGCCGATTTTACCGGCAATTCCGCCAAGTTTTTATCGACTATTCAAATCGGCGTTACCCTCGCAGGGTTTTTGGCAAGCGCCTTTGCGGCAGACAGCTTTGTGGGCTACATTTTAGTCGCGCTCAAAGTCGGCGCCGACCACCCCCACTATCGGCTGATCAGCAACTTGATTTTGATTGCCGTCACCATTTTGATGAGTTATTTCACCTTGGTGCTCGGCGAACTCGTGCCCAAAAAAATCGGCATGCAAAAAGCCGAGAAGGTTTCCTTTGCCATTATCGATATTTTGCGCTTTTTCGGCGCGCTCTTCTCCCCGATTGTGAAGGTGCTCGCCGTTTCCGCCAACGGTGTGGTCAGGTTACTCGGTATGAACCCGAATGCCGATGAAGAAACGGTCACCGAAGAAGAAATTTTGATGATGGTCGATGTCGGCGAAGAAAAGGGGGTCATTGAAGAAGCCCAAAGCGAAATGGTCAGCAACATTTTTCAGTTTGACGATTTGACCGCCGGCGAATTAATGGTGCACCGCACCGAAATTGTGGCAGTGGAAATGCAAGACAGTATCGACGAAGTGCTGGAGCTTGCTACTGAAAGCGGCAGGTCAAGAATTGCTGTTTATGAAGAGGATATTGACTCGATTAAAGGCGTTATCTATGTCAAAGACCTTATTCCCTATGTCGGCAAAAATGTACCCAAAAGTGTCAATATTCGCAAGCTCATTCGCCCGGCGCTCTATGTGCCCGAAAGCAAGAAGGCAGACGATATTTTTGAAGATATGTGCAAAAGTCGCATTCAAATTGCCATTGTGGTCGATGAATACGGCGGCACGGCAGGGCTGCTCACCCTCGAAGACTTGGTCGAAAGCATTGTCGGCGATATTCAGGATGAATATGACGATGAGGAAGCCGATGTTGAGAAAGTCGATGAAGGTATTTTTAATTTTGAAGGCGACTGCGACATTGAGGATGCGGAGGACAGCCTCGGCATAGAACTGCCGATTGATGACTACGATACCCTCGCGGGCTTTGTGCTCGAGCAATTAGGCGATATTCCCGATGAGGGCGACCAATTCGACTACAAAAACCTCACCTTTACGGTGACGGAAATGGATGAAAACAAAATCGAAAAAATCAGAGTGAAAGTCAATGAAAAAGAAGAGGAGGAATAATTCCTCCTTTTTTTACTCTATAGGTAACAGAAAAGGCGGATATCATCCGCCTTTCATTATTTTAACTTCATCTTTTCCAAATAGCCTTTTTTCTCAATAAGAATGGCAAGCGGGGTGCCTGCAATGAGCACCACGACAACTTCGCCGGCGGCGACACAAAGGCACAAGAGCCATAAAGGCGATTCATCTCCCAAATAGAACTTAAGCTCCAGCCCGACAATGATGGCATTGAAAATTGCCGGCATTGACAAAGAGAGAATCGGCAGCCCCTTGAAGCGAATGTTGCGAAACTTCCAAATACAAATGGCAGCCAGCAGTGTGGCAAGCGACCCGAAAAGCACATCCAAGGGTAATTGCCCGATATTGCCGATATTGGCAAGCACACAGCCAAGGGTTAAGCCCCAGATGGCAGCCGGTGTCCACAGCGCAAAAATACATAAGAGCTCTGCAACGCGAAATTGCACCATCATCGATGTCGTGCCGGGCAAGAGCAGATTTTGCGCATAGACAAGCGCAGCATACAGCGCCGCTATCATCGCACCCTGCACGAGAGAAAGCGTCCTTTTGTTCATATTCAATTTACCTCCGTAGTTTTGATTTGGAAACAATTGTTCTGTGCTGCTTTGCAGCGCAGAACAATGCGGAATTCTGAATGCGGAATGCGGAATTAAAGGTGGCGAAACGTCGTTTCGCATTTAAAAGTTAATTCTACATTCTCATTTCTACATTCTGCATTTGTTTGTTTCAAAGTAAAAGTGCATCAAATTATTTACACTCTTACACAGGCAGGATGGTTTCGAACTGCCCGGGTCCAAACAGTTGTACTGTTTGGCAGTTTTCAGTGTTCAGTTTTCAGTTTTCAGAAGTGCACACTGTTCTTTACAATTTTCCGCACGCAAGTGCGATAAGCGCCGTAATCACCACTAAAACAGGCTGATGAATCAGGTACACCCAAATGGTGTTGCGGCCGATTTTATTGATAAAACCGATGCCGAAGCGATTGGTTTTTTCTCTGAATTTCGTGTCTTTAATTAAATTCCAGAAATAGTAGCCGGAAAGGAAAAGAAAAATCCACGGAATGATGGGAAAATAATCGGAAGAAGAAAATGCCGGAGTATTAAAGCCGAGCCACTCCATACCGATGTGGGTATACAGTGCATGCGGCAGCTGAATCAGCCTGATGCGCTCCGCCTCGTGGGCGCCGAAGGTCAGCCCGATATAACCGGCAGGGATTTTTTCGGTGAGGATATATACCCCTCTTGTCAACAGATACAGCACCAGCCCCAGCGGTGCACCGATGACCGAAGGCACTTTGTCAAACGCCTTTTGGCAAAGCCCCATCAGCAAGCAGGCGCAGCCGATAAAGTGCAAAATGCCAAACCAAATGAATACACCGCCGAAGCCGACCATATTCATCACAATTTCGGCAATGAAAGTGACAATGGTAATGATGATACCGAAGCCTAACACCCGCGCGCCGTTTTTGAGGTTATTGCGCGAAAAGTGGCAGCATACACCCGAAAGGAAAATAAAAGTGCCGCAGCTGATTTGCTGCCAATACCACGCAACATTGGTGCCCAAAAAGTTTTCGACAGCCTTAAAGCCCGCAATATCCGCCAAATCCCAGGCAAAGTGGTAGAGCACAACGCTGATAATCATAATCCCTTTGAGAAAATCAATCAGTTCGTACCTGCCGCGCTGCAATTTGCCGCTGTCTGAAGTTTTGAAAAGTTTTGTCAGTTTCATAATTCCGGCACCTTAACTATGGTTAGAAATGTGAAAAGTTAAGACTCATTTGAGCGAAGCGGAACGGGTGCGGGTGCCCCGCCATATCATTCCGAATTCCGCATTCCGCACTCCGCATTATAAAAAAAGCCCGAAAGCGGGCTTTTTTTTAAATCGAAATATCGTAAGCGACTTTGTACTCGCGCTCCTCGATGTGTTTTTCCATCGACAGCGCTTCAAAAATATCAAAGTCCACAATCTTCCCGTCTTTTTGTGCCACAACGCGGTTACCGATATCTTGCGAAAGCAGTTCCACCGCCCAATAGCCCATCTTAGAACCGAGCACTCTGTCACAAGCGGTCGGCGAACCGCCGCGCTGCACGTGGCCTAAGTTTGTATAGCGCGTTTCCACACCGGTGGCTTCTTCAATCACAGCCGCCATTGGCTCAATTTCATCTTTAATACCCTCTGCGGCAACAATGATAAAATTCTTTTTACCTGTGCGGCGGGTGCGCTTCATTCTGTCAATAACATCTCTCTCGAAATCATACTCAAATTCCGGAATAAGCACACTGGTCGCACCCACTGCAATGCCGCCGTTGAGCGCCAAGTAGCCCGCATGCCTGCCCATGACTTCAATCACAGAGCAGCGGTCATGGCTTTCGGAAGTATCACGCAGCCTGTCGACCATTTCGACAATGGTATTCATCGCCGTATCATAACCGATGGTGCGATCACAGCAAGCGATGTCATTATCGATTGTGCCGGGTACACCGACTGTGGGCAACCCGTGCTCGGAAAGCTCTCTGGCGCCGCGGAAGGAGCCGTCACCGCCGATAACAACCAAACCGTCAATCCCCAAATACTTACAGGTGTTGAGCGCTTTTTGCACACCCTCTTCGGTGCGAAATTCCGGGCAGCGCGCCGTGTAAAGGATGGTGCCGCCTCTCTCAATAATGTTGGAAACCGAGCGCAGGGTCATTTCAAAAATATCGCCGTGCATTAAGCCGTTAAAGCCGCGGCGCACGCCCATAACTCTCATTCCCTTTTCTATTGCCGAACGCACTACCGCTCTGATCGCGGCATTCATGCCGGGTGCGTCACCGCCTGATGTAAGAACTGCAATCGTATTCATACTGAACCTCTCTATTATACAACTGAGTTAAATAATATCCGAATTACTATTTTAATATATTTTTAGGATTTGTCAAGCATTTTGTTGATTTTGCTGTGCAAAATCAGTTTGAAGTGTGGAGAGTGAAGTGTGAAGTTGTGCTGGTGTCGCGAGCGGCACATTTAAAATGCAGCACAAAATGTTGCCACCTATCATTCCGCATTCCGCATTAGAAAATAGCGGCTGTGCAGCTATTTTCGATATACCGCATTCTCCTCCCCCAGCAGTGCTTCGAGCCTGTCCGCCTCGGGAGAGTCAAAACAAATATAGCCTTGAGGAGTTTTTAAATCTTCATAGCGGGCGCTGTCTTTGTAGTAAAAATAGACAGCACATTTGCCGCTTGTTTGCGCCAATACTGCTTCTGCCTCTTGGCGCTCTTCACAGGTTTCGGCAGGAAAGCGCAGGTAAAGTTTTGCCGGAATATCGCGAAACGCCTCTTGTTCAAAGGGTGTAAGTTTCTGTAAAAGCAGCTTCGGTTCTTCATCTTCGCGCAGGCTGATTTTAGCATCGGCAATCACAATTTTGCCTTCCTGCAAACCGGCTTTGTATTGCTCATAAAGCTTGGTAAACACCAGCATTTCCACCGCACCGTAAGCATCCTCTACATTGACAAATGCCATATCCGTGCCGTTTTTCAAGTGTTTGACCGTGACTTTTGAGAGGATTGCCATTACCTTGACTGCGCTGCCGTCGTGCAACAAAGAATTCTCACTGTCATCCGCCGCTAAGATATCGGAAATGCGCGCGCACTTGAGCAGGTTTGCTGTCTTTTGCAGGCGCAGCAGCGGGTGACCGGAAATGTAAAGCCCTGTTGTCTGCTTTTCCATTTCGAGCATTTGCTCGGTTGAAAACTCGGAAACTTGCGGCATTGCAAACGGCTCTTGCGTTTCCTCTCCCATATAGTCAAAGAAACCGACCTGCCCGTCAATATTGCGCTTATGTTCATCCGAAAGGCGGTTCATAATCAGGTCAGCCGCCTGCAGCATTTGGCGGCGGTTGGCACCGAGCCCGTCAAGCGCACCGCTCAAAATCAAGCTTTCGCAGGCGCGGCGGTTGTAAACATCATAAATCCGCTCCAAAAAGTCGTAAAACGATTCATACTTGCCGCCCTGCTCGCGCTCTCGAATAATTTTGCCGATGATGCCAAGCCCCAAGTTTTTAATTGCCAGCAAACCGAAGCGAATTTGGTTATCGCCGGCGCTGAAATATTCAAAGCTTTCGTTAACACTCGGCGGAAGAATTTTGATGCCGAGGCGGTTACACTCGGCAATATACATTGCCACTTTATTAAAATCATCGAGCACGCTTGTCAACAGCGCCGCCATAAATTCGCAGGGATAATGCACTTTTAAGTAAGCGGTTTGGTAAGCAACATAGGCGTAGCACGCCGCGTGCGATTTGTTAAAGGCGTATTGCGAAAAAGCGGACATATCATCAAAGATTTCATTGGCAACCTTTTCGGGCACACCGCGTTTAACAGCACCGTCTATCCCCTCATCGGGCTTGCCGTGCACAAAGTAGCGGCGCTCTTTTGCCATCACATCCGCTTTTTTCTTACTCATCGCGCGGCGCACCAAGTCCGCCCTGCCGAAAGAGTAACCGGCGAGCGAACGAAAGACTTCCATCACCTGCTCTTGATACACCATACAGCCGTAAGTAACATCTAAAATCGGTTTAAGCGCCGGTGTTTGGTAGCGCACTAAAGCGGGATTGTGGCGGTTTTGGGTATAGGTGGGAATGCTCTTGGCAGGTCCCGGTCTATACAGCGAAATAGAAGCAATAATATCTTCCAAACTCTCGGGCTGTAGCCCGATGAGCATTTGCTTCATGCCGGCAGATTCAAATTGGAATACGCCGTCGGTCTTCCCTTCTGAAAAGAGGCGAAACACCGCTTTATCGTCAAGCGGGATGCGGTCGGCTCTGAAGTCGGGGTGAGATTTGCGAATCATCTTTTCGGCATCGCTAATTACCGTGAGCGTGCGCAAGCCCAAAAAGTCCATTTTGAGAAGCCCCAGGCGCTCGAGCGCCGTCATCGTATACTGCGTGACCACTGCATCATCGTTTTTAGATAGCGGCACATAGCAATCGACCGGCTCTTTGGTAATGACCACACCTGCCGCGTGGGTGGAACAGTTGCGCGGCATCCCCTCTATTTTCAAAGCGGTATCAATCACTTTTTTCACCGTCGCATCGCTCTCATAGGCTTCTTTTAACTCTTTGCCGACTGCAAGCGCCTGTGAAAGCGTAATATGAAAGGCGCGCGGAATGAGTTTGGCAATTTTATCGACTTGCGCATAGGGAAGCCCCATCACCCTGCCGACATCGCGCACCGCACCTCTTGCCGCCATCGTGCCGAAGGTGACAATTTGCGCCACATATTCCACACCGTATTTTTCTATAACATAATCAATCACTTCTTGGCGGCGCACATAGCAAAAGTCCACATCAAAGTCGGGCATGCTCACTCGCTCCGGGTTTAAGAAGCGCTCAAAAATCAAACCGTACTGCATCGGGTCAAGTTGGGTAATGCCGATCACATACGCACAAATACTGCCCGCGCCCGACCCTCTGCCGGGACCCACGGCAATGCCCTTACTGCGCGCAAAGCGGATATAATCCCACACAATCAGGTAGTAATCTACATAACCCATGCTGTGAATGACACCGAGCTCATACTCCATACGCTCTCGATATTCTGCCGGCGCGTTTTCGCCGTAGCGCTTGGCAAAGCCTTTTTCGCACAAATATTTTAAATAATCAAAATGTGTCTTGAATTCCGGCGGCACTTCAAAATTAGGCAGCACCGTATTGCCGAATTCAAAAGAGAAGTTACATTGTTCGGCAATGCGGTTTGTATTTTCAATCGCCTGCGCCGGAAACAGCGCGCGCATTTGCTCTTCACTTTTAAGGTAAAACTCCTCGGTTTCAAAGCCGATGCCCGTATCTTCCCCTAAGGTGTGGTTGGTTTGAATGCACAAAAGCACGTTCTGCACAAAAGCATCTTCCTGTTGCACATAGTGCACATCATTGGTCGCTACAAGTTCGATGCCCGTTTCTTCCGATAGTTGCAGTAACTGCGGATAAATCTTCTTTTGTTCTTCTAAAGAATGGTCTTGTATCTCAATGTAGAAGTTGCCCTTGCCAAAAACACCTTCGTACCACAGCGCCGTTTCTTTGGCAGCTTCGTATTCCCCATTTAAAAGCAGGCGCGGGATTTCGCCCGCCAGGCAGGCGGAAAGCGCAATCAGCCCCTCACTGTGGGCGGCAAGCAGTTCCTTGTCGGCTCTGGGCTTGGTGTAGAAACCCTCTGTCCAGGCGCGGGAGACAATCTTGATTAAATTGCGGTAGCCTGTTTCATTTTTACAAAGCAGCACCAAGTGGTGGCGCTCATCGTCAAAGCCTTTAACTTTATCAAAGCGGGTGCGCTTGGCAACATAGATTTCGCAGCCGATAATCGGCTTGATACCCTGCGCCTGACAGGC
The DNA here is from genome assembly GCA_017432485.1 of Clostridia bacterium. GTDB lineage: Bacteria > Bacillota > Clostridia > Oscillospirales > Acutalibacteraceae > RUG714. The sequence continues at coordinate 12,748 of JAFRJB010000006.1, read as the reverse complement.
ATTAAAAAAATCAACCGCACCATACATAACCCCGTGGTCGGTGATGGCGAGTGCGGTCTGCCCTAATTGCTTGGCTCTTGCCACCAGTTCTTCGATGCGGCAGGCGCCGTCAAGCAAACTGTATTCGGTATGCACATGAAGGTGAGTAAACATCTACAGTTCCTCTGCAATTTTTTCCAATTTTTTGAGCCGATGATTGACCCCGGAGCGGGAAATCGGCTCCTGCATCTGCGCGGCAATTTCGGAAAGCGCCATATCGGGGTTTTCCAGGCGAATTTGCGCCACTTCGCGCAGCTCTTCCGGTAAGTATTCAAAGCCCTTTTTATTCTTAATGCGGCGAATGGCTTTTGCCTGTTTCACACCGGCTTTTGTGACCTTGTCAAGATTGGCGCTGTCGCAATTTTTTAAGCGGTTGGCGCGGTTGCGAATATCTTTTTCCACCTTGGCATTGACCAATTCAAAGGCGCTGTTTTGCGCGCCCATAAAAAAGAGCAAATCTTCAATCGGCTCACTGCCTTTGAAGTAAACTACCATATCATATTTGCGCACCACTTTTTTGGGCACCAGCGGTTCATCCGGCTCAATTTCGCTAATAAGTTTCATCAAATCTTTACACAGTTGATAGTAAGCAACCGCAAATTCCAGGTGGTAATCCTTTTTCGGGTCTGCCACACTGCCGCAGGCGCAAAATGCCCCTGCCAAAAAATCGGCACAGCACTGCTCGCTGTCAATATTGGTACGATTAATGCGCAGCGTAAACTCACTCCCCGAAAGAGAAAAGGCGCTGAAAATGCGCTTTCTGTCCTCTGCCGCGGCAATATCGCAGGTATAGGTGCCGCCTTTGGTGGATGCAATGTTGGCTTTCACCCCCGCCAAGCGCTTGGCGCCGGCAGCATAGGCATAGGCAAGCTCGCGGTTTTCGGTCTTGAGATACATCGCATTTAAAGAAAACGCCGAGGCAAACAAAAACAGCCCGTAACAAAAGGCAAGGAACGCATTATCCGGTTCCCTGTCTTTGGCTAATAATTCACTTTTGACTTCATACGTAAATGATTTTTTCATATTTTAGCAGTTAGCCGTTAGCCTGTTAGCTGTTAGCGAAAGGTGGTGCCGCGCACGGCACATTCTCAAATGCAACACAAAGTGTTACCGCCTTTTATTCCACATTCATTAGACTTTCTCGATATCGCGATGGGAAATCGTCGGCGAAAAGCCCTGCTCTCCTAAGTACGCCGCTATTTCTTCGGCAAAAGTCACCGAGCGGTGATGCCCGCCCGAACAGCCGAATGCAATAACCAGCTGGCTTTTCCCCTCTGCTTCATATAGCGGAATTAAAAAAGAAATCAGGTCGGCAGTTTTTTGAAATAATTCCTTGCTTTTTTCACTGCCAAGCACATAGTCGCGCACCTCTTTATCCAAACCGGTTTTAGGTTTAAGTTCCGCCACATAATAGGGGTTGGGCAGGCAGCGCACATCGAGCATCAAGTCCGCCTCGGAAGGTACGCCGTATTTAAAGCCGAAGGACATGGAGTAAAGTTTCATCCCCTCGGTTTTATCTTCATGAAGAATATCCAGCAAGCGCTCTTTTAACTGCGGGGTTTTAAAAAAGGTTGTGTCAATAATATAATCGGCTTTTTCCCGAATACCGGTTAAAAGCTTGCGCTCTCTTTCAATCGCGTGCTCAATGTTTTTATCTTTATCCTGCATCAGCGGATGGCGGCGGCGCGAGAGCTTATAGCGCTTGAGCAATTCCGCATTGCCGCACTCCAAGAAAATGATGCTGTGCGCGATATGGCGGCTATCCAAATAAGCATCGCAATTCTCAATATCTGCCGAAACGGGAACGCTTCTGACATCGGTTGCAATCGCTACTTTTTGATAGCCCGCGTTCTCAATCAAATCCACAAAGGTGGGAACGAGTTGGAGAGGCATATTGTCTACACAATAAAAGTCCAAATCCTCCAGCACATCCATCGCGCTGGATTTACCCGCACCCGATACACCGCTGATAAATAATATTTCCATCATAATGCTACTCTAAAATCTTGACTTCTCTTTCTAAACTCACACCGTAGCGCTCCATCACGCTTTGGTGAATATTTTCGCACAACTGCAAAATATCGCTGCAGGTGGCACCGCCGAGGTTAACCACAAAGCCCGCGTGTTTTTCGCTGACAGCCGCACCGCCGACGCGCGCGCCCTTTAAGCCCGCATCTTCAATAAGTTTCCCGGCAAAATAACCCTCCGGGCGCTTAAAGGTACTCCCTGCCGAGGGGTACTCCAACGGCTGTTTTTCTTTGCGCCTTCCGTAGAGCTCATCCATCTTGGCTTTGATGGCGGTTTTATCGCCTTTTTGCAGTTTCATATATAAGCCCGTAATGACTGCACCGTTATCGCAGTAAGCTGAGCGGCGGTAGCCTAAGCCCAGCGCATCGCCTTCGAGCGCACCGGGCTGCAGCGCGCTGTCAATATGGGTGCACTTATATAACACATCTTTCATTTCGCCGCCGTAGGCGCCCGCATTCATAAATGCCGCGCCGCCGGCGCTACCGGGAATACCGTAGGCAAATTCCAAACCGGTCAGCGAATTGGCAAGCGCAAAGTTGCACACCTTCATCAGGTTTGCGCCTGCTTCGCACCAAATCGTGTCTTCCCCGACAAGTTCTATCTTGCCGAAGGCACTGCCCAAGTGAATAACAACACCTTCAAAGCCCTCATCGCGCACCAAGAGGTTGCTGCCGTTGCCGATCACAGCGTAATGCACGGCACACTCCTTGCACTTTTGCAAAATTTTTAACAGGTTCTCTTGGCTGTTCGGCTCAATAAAGGCTTTTGCATTGCCGCCGACTTTAAAAGAAATATGTTGTTTCATCGGCTCATTTTCGACTGCGTTGCAGCCAAGAGAGCGCGCATAATCACAAATGCTTTGATACATAAATTTTATCCGTTCTTATTAAGTAATGCTGCGCCGATAATGCCCGCATCGTTGCCAAGCTCTGCAAGTTTAATCACGGTTTGCATTTCTTCGCTGTTGTCTCTGGTGTAGCTCTGCTCGGCGATGTAGTGCAAAATCGGGTTTAAAAGCGCATCGCCTTCGTGGCTGACACCGCCGCCGATGCAAATAACTTCCGGCTGCAGCATATTAATCAAATTCACAACGCCTGTGGCAATGTACTTTGCATACCTGTCACACAACTCGGCGCACTGTTTGGAACCGGCTCTCGCTGCCGCATAGGGAACCTTTGCATTGACTTCTCCCTCTTTCTCAATCTCTCTTTCAAGAATGGGGTCATCGCCTTTTTCGCGCAGTTCATTGGTCATTCTAATCAGTGCTGTGGCACTCGCGTAGCTTTCCCAACAACCGCTTCTGCCGCAGTTGCAGTGCTCGCCGTCCATATGAATGACCATATGCCCGATTTCGCCTGCCGCGCCGTTGAAGCCGACATGTAATTTTTCATCAATAATAATGCCGCCGCCGACACCTGTGCCGAGGGTTACGGCAATCATATCGCGCGCAAATTTGCCCGCGCCGGCGATGTATTCGCCGAATGCGGCACAGTTGGCATCATTGCCCACAAAAGCCATTTTACCGAAGCGTTCCTCGAGTATTTCTTTGGCAGGCACGTTGTGGAAAAAGAGGTTGGCGGAATAGGTGATCACACCGCTCTCGGGCTCTACCGCACCGGGAGTGCCGAGCCCCACATACTCCACATCTTTCAAGCTCAAACCTGCTTGGTCGAGCGCATCAAGCGCCGCCGCATACATATCTTCAAAGATATTTTGCGCAGGGCGCGGAATGTTGGTTTTGCGCGAGGCTTTACCGACAATGTTATTATCTTTATCTACCACACCGACAACGATGTTGGTGCCTCCTAAATCAATCCCGATATTATACATTTCCCATAGCCTCGCTTTCTAATTTTTTAATTAATTCTTCTGCGGCATTGTAGCCGTATTTTTTCAATCTGTTATTTCTGGCGGCAACTTCCACAATCATTGCCACATTTCTGCCGGGTTTGACCGGAACGGTCAAAAACGGAATTTTAACACCTAAGAATTCAATATCTTCTTCATCGAGCCCCAACACATTATATGCCTTTTCGGGGTCCCAATTCTCTAACTTAATGACCAAGTGAATTTTGTGGCGGATTTTAACCGCGCCGATACCGAACAGGGTCTTGGCATCAATAATACCGATGCCGCGCACCTCAATGAAGTGGCGAATATTGGCGGGGCTCATGCCGGAAAGGGTTTTCTTGTTAATCTTACGAATTTCCACTACATCATCGGCAATCAGGCGATGCCCGCGGCTAAGCAGTTCCAGCGCAACCTCACTTTTACCCACACCGCTGTCGCCGATAATCAGTACACCTTCGCCGTATACTTCCACCAGCACACCGTGCTGCACAAAAATCGGCGCTAACTGCTCGGCTAAGAAGTAGGAAGCCGAAGAAGTCGCAAGCGAAGTGGTGTCGTTCGTTCTCAAAATCGCAACACCGTATTGCTCCGCCAGCTGCATCAAATCCTCAAACGGCTCTTGGTTTCTGGTTAAAATCACTGCCGGCGGCTGCGCACGAAGCAGAATTTCAATCGCCTTTTTGCGCCCTTCTTCACCCATGGAGTCAATATAGCTGCGCTCCATATGGCCGATAAACTGAATGCGCTTATTATCGAAAAAATCGGTGTAGCCCGAAAACATCAGGCTCGGTCGGTTGACATTGGGAGTCACTATCAGGATTTCTTCTGCCGGTTTGGGCAAATAGAGCACTTCATAGTTTTCCTTTTGAATTAACCGCTCTAAGGTAATGGATTTTTGTTCTTGCTTCATAGAACCCTCTTTCTCGGCGCAATTTCACTTGCCCGCACGATAGAAATATACATAATATATTATATATAAAATTGAAGCATTATTCAATACCCAAATTCTAAAATAAAAATGCTCCCGGCAAATTCCTTTTGCCAAGAGCTTTTAAAATCTTTCTTATTGACTTTTGATTAAGCCGTAAATTGTTTTAAGCGGTGTTTGCGGGTCATCGGTTTTAATTTGAATAATCAGTGACTCTAACCCGGCAATGGTACCGATGGTTGCGACAATCGCCATTAAGATATACACAATAAAATCATATTGCGCAGATGGTTTTGAAACAATCATTGCCGCAAGCCACATCGCAAACGGCAACACAAATACGGAACCGCCCAAAATTTTACCGAATAACGAATGCACCACATAAAATTTCTTTACTTTAATTAAAGAAACCAGCCCTGCAATCAAATGGATGGCGGCAACGCCCAACATCCAAATCACAATGGATTTCGGCACCTGTTTTTGCACCAATAAAATTTTGGCAAACGCCATATAGGTAACAATATCTCCCACTGTATCAAGCAATGCACCGATGGAACTTGTGGCATTAAGTTTTCTGGCAATCGGGCCGTCAATTAAATCCGTGATGCCGCAAAAAACATACAGTGCAATAAAACCGTTGGTAACATCACTAAACAAAAAAAGTGATGCGCCGGCAATAATTCTTGCGGAAGAAATAATATTGGGAATATACTTTTTCATTGTTCCCCCTGAAAAAAGTTTCTATCGTCTTTTATACCATATCTTGTCATAAGTTGTCAATTAAGATTTTAAGAATTAAAGCCTGAGTGTAATTTCACCCGAGTGTAATGACTGCAGACCGCTGTCGGTTTGCACTGTCAGAGCGCCGTTTTCTTCGATACCGATTGCTGTTCCCTCAAACATTTTTTCGTTGTGAAAGAATTTCACGGCCTTTCCGAGCACCATAGAATGCGCGCGGTAATCTGCCATAATGGCAGGGTTTTGCATATCGTGCGCCACGGCAATCAGTTCCTCGGCAACCGCCTGCAACAGTGATGCCCTGCTCACGCTCTCATCGCAAAGGCTTGCCGCTGTAGTTTGCAAAGCAGCGGGAAAATCGCGCGTAGTCCAATTAATGCCGATGCCGACAATCACGCTCTCCACCGTACCGCTCTCAAAATCCGAAACCGCTTCACTTAAAATGCCGCATATTTTTTTATCTCCCAAATACACATCATTCACCCATTTAATCAAGGGTTTTTGTGCGCTGATTTTTTCAATCGCGCGCACCACGCTGACAGCGGCGGCAGTGGTAATGCGTACCGCATCCGCCAAGGTTTTTTCCGGGTGGAAGATGTAAGAGAAATATACGCCGGTGTGCTTGGGCGAATAAAAATCTCTGCCGCAGCGCCCTCTGCCGGCAGTCTGTTCATCGGCAACAATCACTGCTTCGCCCTGCAGCCCCTCTGCCAGCAAACGCTTGGCTTGGGTGTTGGTGCTGTCAATACTGCCGTAAAAGAAAGTCTGTACCCCTTGCGGCAACTGCAAATCGTAAGGGGTCAGGGCATACGGCGCCAGCCGATACCCTTTTCCCGCTTCTGCCTCAATGGCAATACCCTCGCTCTCTAATTGCTTGATTGCCTTCCAAATCGCAGTGCGCGAAACTGCAAAAGTGCTTGCAAGTTCCTGCCCCGAGAGGCTTTTGTTGCGCGCGGCAGCAAGTGCTTTTAAAACCTGATCTTTTAACATAAAAATCACCTGCTTTGATTATACCAAAGCAGGCGGGTTTTATCAAGATATTTTGCCAGGCAGTACAGGCATTATACAAATCCGGTTTCTATTCGCTGATTTGCCCTCAAACTTCGTTAAAAATACTCGCAATACATACAAGTATTGACTGCGTTTTTTGCCTTGCTTGAGAACAAATCAGCAGAATATAAACTGCATAGCACTTAAAATCCTGATAGTTAAGATGAATTTGAGTGTTTGAGAACGCAGGTTGGCTGGCGCCAATCAAGTTTGAAAACGCTAAAATTCGCTTAAATAGCGGATTTTAAGCGGGTTTGTTTAATACCTGTACTGCCTATACATATTTCCCTAAGTAATTGACCAGTGCAGCGCCCACAAGCTTGCCGGAATACACGGCTTGTTCCAGTGTATTGCCATCGGAACCGACCTCAATGAGTACCGAGTTTTTGGTCTTATACATATTATATCTGCGGTCGGCAAAATACAGCGGTCTTGCCAAACCCGGAAAGTCTTCGCTAAACTGCTTTTGCAAGCCCAAGGCAAAGTGAAGATTGTCGTACCAATCGGGAAAGTCTTTAATCGCATTTTCCTCACAGCCGCTGATTATCATAACTTGCGCCGCCTTTTTGCCGGCAATTTCTTTGACTAAAGAAGTGCGCGCAGCGCTGTCGCCCTCCACCCCGACCGAGTCGCGGTGAATATCAATCGTCACTTCAATCGTGGGGTATTTCTTCAAAATTTTATCGATTGCTTTGCCGGAATTGGTATAGGAATTGTTATAGTCATCATCATGAATGGCGGTATCGTGAATAACCGAAAAACCCGCTTTTTCCAATTGGTCAACAATCGCATCGCCCACGCGCACCACATTTTGCGCGCTATCGGCAGACTGCGTGGTTTCCCCTTTCATATAAAAACCCTTATCTAATTGCACATAGCATTCGTGGGTGTGGGTGTGGTAAATCAAAACAGTCGGTTTGGTTTTGTCGGCGATTTTCAGGTTTGCACCTTCTTTTACAATTTTATCAATATCAATGTTTTTATCCGTGCGGTTTTGCACCTTCACTTCGCCCGCAGAAACCTGTTGTGTCATATTCACAATCGTGCGCTCCACCACCTTGCCGGCGGCCTTTACGGTTTTTGATTTTTTCAGTGCCTTTTGGCGCAGCGCCTCAACATCCGCATCGGTTTGGCTCAAATCACGCACCGGTTCCTCTTCTTCACCTTGAGAAGAAACCAAGGGGTTTCCCATCTCGTGGCGCAGCAGGCGAAAAATACTCAGGTGCTCCTGTACAAACGCTGTCTGCCCTTCCCTGACACTGATTTTAACCAGATTTTCCAGAAAACGCACGGCAACCTGCTGCTTATTCGGCACAAATTTTACCGCACAAAACACCGCTGCACACAGCAATAAAGCGATGATAAGCTTATCCGTTTTTTTCATAGTGACCTCTTTTCCTACTAAAGACTATGAAAAGCGGACAAGATTTATGCGACAAATAAGGATTTGTCGAGCCCCTTGCGGGCTCGCAAATCCTTATTGAAGTAAGAAGTAATAGTGAAGAGGTAAGAAGTGAGGGCGAGACACTCGCACTCGTTCCGCTTCGCTCAATTCCTTTTGGTGCGGCGTTTGCCGCACGTTAAAATCGGGTGAGGGCAGAGCCCTCCCACACTTATTCACTATTCCTTTTTACTTATTACTTCAAATAAGGATTTGCGCGGTCGGAGAGCGCGCCAAATCCTTATTTGTAAGAATAACCAAATATCTAACCCAATATTCGTGATTATTCCAAGTTGCATTGCGCGCAGGTATATGATACTATATATACTACTTAATATGTCTGGTGACACAAAATATAGATGCAGAGAGGTTACGCACAGTGGCTAAGTTATATTTTAAGTACGGAGCAATGGGCTCCTCCAAATCGGCACAGGCGCTGATTACAAAATTCAACTATGAAGAAAAGGGGCTCAAAGTGTGGCTGATTAAGCCGAGCATTGATAACCGCGAGGATTTGGAAGTGGTGTCATCTCGCATTGGTTTAAGGGCAAAATGCACCCCCATCTCCCCCGAAACGAGCATTTGGGATGAATTTGAAAACCGCCTTGCGCAAAAAATCGATGTCATTATTGCCGATGAGTCGCAATTCTTTACTGCCGCGCAGATTGATGATATGCGCCGCATTGTGGATGAGCTGCAAGTGCCGGTGCTCTGCTTCGGGCTGCGCACCGATTTCAGAACACATCTCTTTGAAGGCTCGCGGCGCCTGCTCGAAGTTGCCGATAAGTTTATTGAAATTAAAAACATTTGCGAATGCGGCAGAAAAGCGATTGTCAACGCCCGCATTGATGACAACGGCAATGTCATTACCGAGGGCGAACAAGTGCTTTTGGGCGGCGATGAACGCTACACCGCCATGTGCCATAAGTGCTGGAAGAAAGCAATAAAAGAGAGTTGACGGCGTCAATTCTCTTTTATTGCATAGTGTTCAGTTTTCAGTTTTCAGTGTCTACCCCTCTGTCGGCTCTGCCGACATCTCCCCTTTCAAGGGGCGATATGAAGCGGTTAAGATGAAAACATCAACCACTTTTGATAGTTTCGTTTGCTATCGCAAACCCGACTAACCATTAGAGCGAAGCGGAACGGGTGCGGGTGCCCCGCCAATAATTATTCATTTTTCATTATTCACTATTCATTAAAAAAACGGGCACAGCCCGTTTTTTTACTTTGCGCTGTCGCGCGCAATATTGATCACACTGATAAGCACATCTTCTTTGGCTTCACTGCTTAACTGCCGGTACGAGGCGACGAGTTTCTTTTCATCCTCACTCAAAACAGGCATTGACTCATAAGGTGCTGAAGGCGAAGCCGCGGTGGAAATCGGCTCTGCCTGGTCATAGTGAACCATTTCGTCTAATGAAATGCCGTAAAGTTCGGAAAGTGTTACCATAGAGCTGATGCTCGGGTTAATCTTACCTAACTCGTAATACGAATAAGTCGAACGGTCAATATTCAGTTTATCGGCAATCTGCTTTTGTGTAAACCCGTTTGCTTTACGAAACGCTCTTAAAGTTTTCGCTACCATATTTTTTTACTCCCCTAAATAGTGCGATTTTTTTAGAAATCTCCCAATACACTATCTATGATATTTTATTATACAGAAAAAAAATTAATTTGCAAGCAAAATAATTTTTTTGTGAATTTTTTTACTTTTTTCAATGAATTCATTAAAATTTTTGAATATTTTTCACTTATTTTTGGTGAAGATCGAGAAATGCTCACATCACTAATTGGAATTATATCACATTTTCGGCGCCGCTGTCAAATCAGGATTTGTCGAGCAGAGCAAAACGAGTTTTGCTCTGCAATTCGGAATTTGGAATTCGGAGTTCGGAATTATTGGGAGGGACACCCTCACCCGTTCCGCTTCGCTCTATATCCGGAATTATTAAACACAAGTTTCCTATAGTTATTAGATTTTTTGTGTTTTTTAGTTATTCTGATTGCAGTGAAGAAACATTAAAATGCAAGGCGTAGCCTTGCCACCTTTAATTCCGCATTCCGCATTCCGGATTACAAATAAGGATTTGGGAGCCGCAAGGGCTCCACAAATCCTTATTTGTAGCGCTCTGCGCAAAAAAACCTGCACAATGTGCAGGTTTTTTGTGGCGGAGAAGAGGAGACTCGAACTCCTGCGCCGGTTGCCCGACCTACGCCCTTAGCAGGGGCGCCTCGTCACCAACTTGAGTACTTCTCCGAATGGTAACTAAAATAACTGATATTCACTTATGAGTACAATGATTTGAACTCCTATGGGTACAAGGATTTGAACTCCTATGGGTACAAGGATTTGAGCCACAATAGCCTCTTACGAGAGCATGCAAGCAATAGGCTGCAATCCTCGCAAAAAAAACGGTACAAATCATTCTTAGTGAGAGGTGTTTTACAGTTTTTACCTGCCTATTTTTTTCAAAGGCAAGGCAAAATAGTGAAGGAATGCTGTCGCATTGCGAGATATTTTAACGAAGCATTTGGAAAAAAGAGGCGGTTAAAACCTATTGGGGCTCGAATCTTTGTACCCAATTGGCTGAGAGGGTGGGATTCGAACCCACGGCTCTCTCGAGTCACTGGTTTTCAAGACCAGCTCCTTAAACCGCTCGGACACCTCTCCGTTTGCCAAATTATATTATCATACCCAACTATAAATGTCAAGCAATATTTAGTCGCTTTGCAAAAATGCTTCAATGCTCTCCCCCGCCTGTTCCGGCATAACAGAGCGGTCAAATAAATACTTGATAACCTGCAGTATTACCTGCGGTTTTGAGGACAAATCGGGTGCGCTGTAATACTCAAAATTATCCGGCGCGCTGTACTTGATGCGCAACCCGTAAACGCTCACCGTGCCCAGTTCTCCGCGCTGCGCTTTGCTCTCCACCATTTTATACTCCAACTGCCCCGTTTCACCGGTCTCTTTGCGGCAAAAGATTTCCATTTTTCGGCTCCTTTTTAAAGTTTTTAGTTGTGAAAAAGACTCCATTCCGAGAGCTTTTATCACCTCTTTTTTGAGCCTATCACAAGCTCTGTGCAAAAAAGAGCGAAAAAAGAAAAAATAATATATATTGTATTGATAATAAAAAAATACTATGATATAATACACTATATTGGAGTGTTAGATGAAAAAAATATACCGATTATTACCATTTCTACTCATTGTGGCGATTGGAATTCTATCCATTCGCCTTTTTGTTGTGTTTGTACCCAAGCGCGCCCAAAAGGCAGACACCGCCAAAGGGGTTTCTTATGTGCACGCTTTAGAAGAAATCGGCGGCAATAAAGCCGACAGTATTGTCAAAAAAGCGCAAGAAAAATATGAGGGCGCCGAGCGCCGCAAAAAAATCGCCGCCGCGATTAAAGAAGGCAATTATGAATACGCTTTTAAAGATGTGCTTATTGTGGGCGACAGCATCATGAAAGCAATTTATGAATACGGCATTCTTGACTCTTCACAGGTCATGGCGGAAATCGGTGCCGGCACCGCCTACCTTGAGGATATGACAGATGACATCGTTGCCGCCAACCCGAAGGTGCTGGTGCTGCACTTCGGTGAAAACCAAATCAGCGGTGAAGCTAACGCCGCCGCCTACGCAAAAGAATACGGTGCAATCGTTGCCGCACTCAAAGAGAAGTTACCCGACACTGAGATTTATGTAGACAGCATCTTCCCCGTATCCGACGCTGCGGTTGCCGCCGAGCCTTACCTGAGCGCTATCGGCGCGTATAATGAAGAACTTAAAAAAATGGCTAAAGATGTGGGTGTGCACTACATTGATTATGATTCTATGTGGGCTTCTTTTGATAAAAACTATTATGATTTAGACGGTATTCACCCGGTTTCATCTTTCTACTCGGAGCAATTTCTGCCCTATGTGCTGACGGAGGTGGGATTGAACGTTGACTAAGTATATTTATAAAATTATTGAGGCGGTGCTCGTGGTGCTGCTCATCGGCTTTGTGGCGTTTCTGTTCCTTTCCAATTCCGGCGGCACAAAAAAGCGCGTGAAAGAAATTGCCGCACCGGTTTTAGAGTCGGCTGACTTCTCAGCTTTAAGCCGCAAAACCGCTGCCGATGCCGCTAAGGTCTTCGGCTTTGATACAAGCAAGGAAGAGGGCATTCTCTACTACGCTAACGATAATATTATGGACTGCTCGGAACTGCTCATTGTTAAACTCAAAGATGAAGCGGATGCTCCCGCTTTTCAAGAAGCGATTGAGGCGCGCGTGCAAAAGCAGAAAAACCTGTTTCAAAACTATGCACCCGACCAATATGCCCTGCTCAAAGCGGCGATTATCGAAACGAGCGGCAATACAGTCTTCTACTGTACTTCCAAAGATGCCGATGCAATTTATGATGCATTTAAAAAAGCACTGTAAATAAGAATTTGTCGCGCTCTCCGAGCGCGCAAATCCTTATTTGAGTGTTCAGTGTTCAGTGTTCTGTGTTCAGTGATCAGTGTTCAGTCGCAAGGCTACGCCTTGCATTTTATGAAACCGCCCTATCAAGGGCGGTGCGCGCATAGCGCGCGGTGGGTGAAACTGAAAACTGAAAGCTGAAAACTGAAAACTGACAAATAAGGGTTGTCGAGCAAACAGCTCGACAAATCCTTATTTGTCGC
>JAFRJB010000110.1 GCA_017432485.1 Clostridia bacterium | reverse complement strand
CCTTATTTGAGTGAATAGTGAATAATGAATAGTGAATAATTGAGGGAGGGACACCCTCACCCGATTGATAAAGAATTGTGTTATTCTTATATTTGATGATTTTTGCTGAAATTAAGCCATTTCTCCCCTTTGGGGAGATGTCGACATAGTCGACAGAGGGGGGATATAATCAAGTGCGAATGTGTCGCCCTTAACTATTCATTATTCATTATTAATTATTCATTTAATAAGGAATTTGCGAGGTCGTAGACCTCGACAAATCCTTATTTGTCGTTGACTTTTGTCAAAACTTATATCATAATTATATTAGATTATTATACTTTAAATATCGGGAGAACCTAATGGACCAAAAAAAGATTGAGCGCATCAACACCTTAGCGCATAAAGAAAAAACCATCGGTTTGACAGAAGAGGAAAAGGCGGAGCAGGCGGCTCTTCGCAAAGAATATATTGCGATGTGGCGCAAGAGCCTCGAAAACGAGCTTGCCCACACCTACATTGTCACGCCGGATGGCAAGAAACACAAAGTAGAAAAGAAAAAGAAGTAATTCTTGCATTTGCACGAAAATCGGGTGGCACAATGAAGAAATTTTTGGCACTGCTTTTAAGCATCTGTATCGTGGCAGGCACTGCCCCGCTGAGCATGGCGGCAGGCAGTTCTTTCCCTGCGCCCGTAAGCAGTGATTATGTTGCCAATGAAATCATCCTCGTGCAAGACACCACTGTCAAAGTTGCCCAAGCGCTGCCGTTTGAGAGTGCGGTGCCCATCGACACCGATGCGCTCTTTGAGGAAGAAGGTGTGCGCGCGCTCAAAGGCACTGTCACCTACGGCACGGACATCGAAGCGCTGTGTGAAGATTTACGCGCGCGCCCCGATATCATCAGCGCCGACCCGAATTATTTACAGACGATTGACTCTGTTGAAATCCCCGCCGAAGCCGCGCGCAGCGGTTCCGACTACAACGCCTTTAACTGGTACCGCGACAATCTGGAACTGACAGAAGCCTGGCAAAGCGGCGACACTTTGGGAGCCGATGATATCACGGTTGCGGTGCTTGATACCGGTGTCAACATTCACCACAAAGAGTTTGAAGGCGCGATTTTAGAGGACTACTGCTACAACGCGGTCGACGGCAGCGAGGATGTTACCGATACCCACAGCCACGGCAGCAATGTTGCCGGCATTATCGCGATGCGCGCCAACGACTTCGGCTATGTCGGCATTGCACCCGAAGTCAAAATTATGCCCATCAAAATTTCCGTCGGTTCCACGATGAGTGACGAAGCCATTTTAAAAGGCATGAACTTCGCCATAGAAAACGGCGCCGATATTCTCAATATGAGCTTTGGCGGCACCACCCTTTCGAGCACGATGGGGCTTGCCTACCAGCGCGCCGCGCGCAAAGCGGTGCTCATTGCCGCTGCCGGCAATGCGATGGAAGATGTCGAAGTCGCGCCGCAGTACCCCGCCGCCTGCAACGGTGTGCTCGGGGTGATGAGCTACGGCGACTACAGCAACGAAGCGCGCTCGCACTATACGATTGACAACGGGCAGCTTTCTTCCTTCTCCAACTACGACAAGAGCGGCAAATACTACCAAATTGCCGCCCCCGGTGTGGAGATTGCGGGGCCTTCCAATACTTCCAATACCGCTTTCACCTTTAAATCCGGCACCTCGCAGGCTTGCCCGATTGTGGCGGCGACCGCGGCGCTGTATTTGAGCCTGCACCGGCAGGCAACGCCTTATCAGGTCAAGCATGCCCTCATTGCCGGCTCCGACAAAACGGTGCGCGGCTATACCGATGACACAGAGTATAAAGCGCTGAATATGCGCGCGGTACTCGCCGAAGAGGAATGCGCCGACCCGGTGGTCCCCGTCAGCAGTGATGCGCTGCGCCTTTTTAACGGCTGCTTTAATGAGCAATTAACGCAGCTTCACCAAAGCGACTTGGAAGATGTGACCATTCTCAGCCACATCCTCTTCCCGCAAATCGATACCTGCTTGGAAGCGATTGCCGAGCTCAACACCGTGCAGATCATTGAACTTGACGGCATGAACCTGAAACCCGGCGATATCGACCGGCTGCAAAGCGCGGTCTTCCCCAACCTGTACCGGCTCGACCTCTCGCGCAACAATTTCGGGCACTTCCCGTTTTCTCAAAACACGGCACCGAACCTGCGCGAACTGTATGCCGATAACTGCTCGCTTACCTCGACTGACAACCTTGAGTACCTGCCGGCGCTCAAGAGCCTGTCGCTTTCGGGGAACTACTTTGTCACTTCCTACCAATTTGAGAAACTAAGCGGCTTGGAAGAACTCGCGCTTGACGGCTGCCGCCTACAAGATGTGCGCGCATTTGCCGATTTGAAGGAACTTACTTACCTCGATGTTTCCGATAACTATATCACCGATATTGCGCCGCTTGCGTATTTCGGCGGCACCTACTTAAATATACAGAATAACCCGCTCGCGCTCGGTACGCGGCAGGATTACTATATCCGGTGTATCGACAGTTTCATGAAAGAAAATGTCGCGACTATCGACCAGATTCGCTTCCATTACGCCGGCTGCAACGGTGATGACGGCAAGGACTACACCAAAGCCGAAACGCTCGCCTTCCCGACCGTTACCTACCCGCGCAGTGCCGAGAGCGCCACGCTGCAAACTGCCGTAAGCCCCGAAGGAGCGAATGTCAACAGCTTCGCCCGCTTCTTAAGTGAGAGTCAAAAAGTGCAGCTGAATACTCTGAGCGGCGCCATGACCTGGCGCGCTGCCGACTTCCCGCAGAATGAAGATATCCCCGTCAACTGCAGCCCGGTCGCAGGCTTCCCCGAAACGCAGGGCATCGTGCGCATTGCAGCACCCGAAATTCTCAGCTTTGCCTATGAAAACGGCAGCTATACGCTGCTGGCAAACGCCGCAACCGAAGCGGTCGAAATCGGCGGGGTGCGCTACACCGAGCGCCACCTCTACGGCGAGGATTGGCTCTTTACCATTCCCGCTTCGCTTCCCTATGCCGACAACTTAACTGCCACCGCCTATGACAGCTGCGGCGCCGGCAATACGGTAAGTATCGGCACGGTACCGGCAGAACCCGCCGCAAAGGCGCACATTCTCTCTGCCGTGTCCGACCAAGAGGAATACTTCACAGGCGACACCGCGACCATCACCGTCACCACCGACAGCGCGGCAAACTTCTTAAAAGTCTATGACTGCAATCATACAACTGCATCGATTCTTTCCGGCTACACCGCCGCGGGCGATACGCGTGTATTTACCCTGCGCGTGCCGCTGAGCGCTGCCGGTTCTTACCGCTATAAATGCTACGCCGGCGCCACCGAAGATTTCGGCATCGGTGCTTCTACCGTGCGCTTTACGGTCACCCAACAGGCTAAGGAACTCAAACTGACAACCGAGAGCGACACCGCCTTATACTTAAGCGAAGGCAATAACACCCTGCAGATAGAGCCCGCTTTTTACCCGCAGTCGGCACCCGCCGAAACTGTCAGTTATCGCTCGCTCGATACCGCGGTGGCAACTGTCAGCGACAGCGGCGAAGTGATAGCGCAAAGCTATGGTGAAACGGCGATTGTCGCCACGACCCAAAGCGGCTTAAGCGCTGCCCTGCCCGTGGTGGTCAGCGCACCGCGCATGAATGAACCCGACATCAGCGAAGGCTATGTCTTAGAAGCGAATGAAATTCGCTTCTACACCCGCGGCGCCGGCGACTTTGTGCTGCAGAATGCCGACGGCAGTGCCTGCACCGTTCCCTATGAATATGAGAAAAACCGCTCGAATATAAACGGTTACGATACCTATTGGGTCATTTCGCTTTACCCGACCACGGCAGATGCACTGGACTTAAAGCTTTACGCTGTCGATGATAACGGCATCACCGCTATGACCAACTGCCAACTGCTGCACCTGCAGCCGATTGCCCCTGTGCAGGAATTTTCCTTCGCGCAAAGCAGCTACAGCTTTGCGCGCACCGGCGGAGCGGTCACGATTCGCTTGGATGTGGTGCCCGCCGATACGACAGAATATTTTAATTGGAGCATTTCCTCCAATGTTGTCGCCTCGATGAAGGCATATAACAACTACTGTGTGCTCACGCCGAAAAAGACCGGCAGCCTGACACTGACCGCTTCGGTCGAAATCGGCGGCAGAGATGTTAGCAAATCCGCCACCGTACGCTTTACGGAGGGCAGCATTGTAAGCGCCCAAACCGATGTGAGCGCCGTCGACCTCTACGAGCCTTTTACAGTAGAGGCGCAAACCGACAAGACGATCACCTACCTGGATATTAAAGACTCCAATGGCCTTAGCACCGAGTACAGCGGCTATACCTACTACGAAGACCGGGGCGATTACCGCTACTGGACCCTGCCCTTCTTCTTTAAGCGCGATGCAAGTTTCCTGACGGTCAGCGGCGGCGACAGTGTGGGCAATATCGGCAGCTCGGTCAAACTGTTTGTCAGCGGCACAATGCCCGAAACGGACTTTGCCGCCAACCCCGCCGTGGCGATGGGCACCGCCGGGAAGACGATGGTCTTTCAACTCATCACCCTGCCCGATCGCATCAATATTCCCTTTAATGAATATACGGTCACGGTGGAGGATGAAAGCATCGCCGCCTACAACATCGGCAACCTCTATTTATATAAAGAGGGCGAAACCACCCTGCACTGCCAATACGGGGCGGAGAGCTTGGATGTGCACTTAATTGTCAGCGCGCCGATTCAAAGCATTATGCCCGCGCAAGAGGCAGTTGAGCTCAGTGAAGGCGAACTGTACCAAATCGAAGCCGCCGTCACGCCCGCAAGCTCCGAGAAAATCACCTACGCGAGCAGCAATGAAAGCGTTGCGACTGTCAGCGATAGCGGTGTGATTACGGCGCAAGGTGTCGGCAGCGCTACCATTACCCTCACCGCGCAAAGCGGTGTGAGCGCCGCGATCACTCTCAAAGTCAAATCCGCGGATGTCATTACCGCGCTGCATTTTGACAAAACCGCCTATGCGCTTCCCATCGGTCAAAGCTTAGACTACACGCTCACTGCCGATGCCGATACGACCAATAAAATAAGCTACTACAGCTCCAATACGAATCTCTTAAGCGTGAGTGCCGACGGCACCTACACTGCCCTCAAAGAAGGCACTGTCACCATCACCGCCGTTGCCGACAGCGGCGTGAGCGCCGATGCGACCGTAAACATCACTGCCAAGCGGCAGTTAGCGCTCTCGCGCCCGGAGATTGATACTTCGGTCAGGAGCACCATCTATATGTCGACCATGCTCACCCCTGAAACCGCGGATTTAGACGGGTACTGGTACAGCGACGACCCGTCGGTCGCTGTGGTCAGCCAAAGCGGCACGGTCTATGCCAAAACACCGGGCAGCTGCCGCATTTGGTATGTTTCCACCCGAGGTGAAATTGTCACCTGCTTAGTAAAGGTCAGCGATATTTTGATTTCGCGCCTGAATATAGAAAGCGACATCACCCTGGCGGTCAATGAGAACCATATTATTGCCTATACGAAAAACCTCAGCTACACTGCCGAAACACCCGTTTTTGTCAGCGAAGATGAAAGCATTGCCGCGGTCGATCAAAACGGCATTATCTACGGTGTCAGCGTTGGCACGACAACAGTGATTGCCACCATTAAAAACGGCAAAACCTACCCGATTACCGTCACGGTGAGCGCGCCGGAGCTGACACTGAGCGGCACAAGCCTGCAGGCAGCCACGCTTGAAAGCGAAAATATTTTAGGGGATACAGAGCAGTATGCAGTAGACGGCGCCTTTACTATTGCACCCTTTACGGGCGGCACCTACACATTTACGCTCAGCGCCCTGCACCACACAAGTCTTACCATTACCGATGCCGCAATATTCCGCTCTGCCAACCTCGGGGAGCTGGCACTTCCCAATGGTGACGCGAATGCCGACGGGGTCATAGACCTTGCCGATACCACTCTGCTGTTGGCAACCGCCAACTACGGCAAGGCGGTCGATGAAAGCCGCCGCGGCATGGATATTGACGATAACGGTGTGATTAATGTAGAAGACTTAAATGTTATCTTACTTGCCGACAACTACGGCAAAGCAGATGAAACGATTGTATACTAAAAGAGATTGGGCGCCGCCCAATCTCTTTTAATTTTGAATGCGGAATTCGGAATTCGGAATTAAAGGTGGCGAGCCTTGCTCGCATTTTAAGACCGGTTCGGAAAACCGAACCGGTAATTATTATCTATTATTTCTTATCTGAAATCGGGTGCGGGTGTCCCGCCTTTTCTCGTTGCGGAGCAACATATCGAAATTTGCTTTTGCAAATTATATCGAATTGCCATAGGCAATATATCGAGTGCTTAGCACATATCGATTACAAATCGGGTAAGGGTGCAGGTTCGCTTGCGCGAACAGTTTTCAGTTTGCAGTTTTCAGTTTTCAGTTGCGAGTTCGGTTTACCGAACTCGCATTCTATTGCGCGCCCGGCGCGCCACCACTCTCGTTTGCCTTGCAAACATATCGAATTTGCGTTAGCAAATATATCGCGCAGTGCTTGCACTGCCCCTGTTGCCTGTTGCCTGTTCCCTGTGACAACAAACGCGGCAAATCAATTTGCCGCGTTTGTTGTGATATAATCCACACCGAGCGCACACATCTCTGCTGCCGCCTGCGGGGTGTCGACCGTCCAGGCATTCAGCTGCATTTTGGCAGCTTTAATGACCTGCGCAAAATCGGCATTTTTGAGTAGCGCTTTATACTCGCAGTCAATCCCGCAGCCGCCCAATTTGTCGGCGTTGGTGATGACATCCTCTGTCAATTCTTTGGTCAGCAGCTGCAATCTGACAGCGGCGTTATACGCGCGCACCTGTTCGAGCGCACCGTATTCAAAAGAGATGATGTAGGCTTCTTTTATGAGCGCATATTGCGCGAGTAAATCCACGATGGTTTTGTAGGGCACTGTGCCCTCGGGCTTTGTCTTGATTTCGACAAAGGGAATGAGTTTTTTCTCTTTACAAAGTTTGAGCGCTTCCTCTAAAGTCGGTGTCACCAAATCGGGGTAGTCTTTAATGTTGGCGCCCTTGGTCAGCGGGTGCGCCTGCACTTCGGCAAGGGTCAGGCTCTCCACCTTGCCGCGAAAGCCTGTCATGCGCTTTAAAGAGTCGTCGTGAGAGAGCACCCACACGCCGTCACTTGTCGCGCGCACATCAAACTCAACATAGCGGTAACCTTTGGCGGCTGCCTTCTCAAGCGCAGGCAGGGTGTTTTCGGGCGCCTCGACCGCTGCGCCGCGGTGCGCGACCAATTTGACATTTTGATAGCCCTCCACTTCGCTAAAAGCAAAGGGTTTTGCGTATTGGCAGGCGTAGCGGGAATGCTGCTGCCACACGCAAATGCCGCAAATGATAGCCGCGCACAGCAGCAATGCTATGGCGGCTATGATAATCTTTTTTATTTTTGAAAGAGCCTTCAAACGCTGTATCATTTTGTTTTCCTTCCGTAAGGCGCCGACCAGGCGGAGAAGTTGTATTTATTCTTGCCGATGGTTTGGAATGTTCTCACTTCAATGTAGTAACCGGTCTTGCGCGATAAAGATTTAATGAGCAGTGCCGTTGCCTTTTTGTCCCTGACAGTCTTGAGAATGACACCGGACTTGAAATTCTTATTCTTGCACAGGCGCACCTGATAACCGTCGGTTCCCGTGGTCTGCTTGCTCCAGTGCACGCGCAGTTTGCCCGCGCCGGAGTCGACCGAAGTGACCTTCGTGCCCTTTAAAACAATGGTGTAGTAGCGCACAAAGGAGCCCCGGTAATTTTTGCAGGTGGATTTAAAGGCGATTTTCACACTGTGCTTGCCGACCGCCTTGCCGCCGGTTTGGCAGGTTACCGTATATTCCGTGCTCGGAATTTGCTTGCCGTTTGCATCGGTGATAAGCACCTGCGCCGCGGTCGGGCAAATAACTTTGCCGGTGTAGTAAAAGCTTGTTTTTGTCAGCTTCACATTGGCAACTTTTGCAATAGCCGAAGTTTTTTTCACATAGCCGCAGGAGCCGCATTTTTGCTCTAAAATACCGCTTTGCAGAGCACTCGCCTTGCGCGTAACAGTGTCTTTATACAAATGCGTTTGGCTGCGTTCCACATTGCACAGCACCTTCACCTGCTTGCCGAAGTTTTCCGCATACTGCATAATCGGGTTATTGGCGCTGTACACCACCCACAAAACCGTTTGGTCGGGTATGGTGTTTTCACCCGCAAAGAAGGTGCAGGCATTGTTAAACACATCAATTTTACTTAAACTGTCGCAAAACGCAAAGGCATCTTCGCCCACAGCGCTAATGCTTTCCGGTAAATACACAGAGTGCAATGCTGTTAGCATAAAGCACTCTTTCGGGATTTCAAATATGTTTTTCTCCGGAAGGGTGCAGCTTTGCAAGGACTCACAGTCGCTAAAAGCAGCCTCGCCCAATGTCAGCTCACTCTTTGGCGCAAAGGCAATCGTTTGAAGGCTCACGCAGGCGCTAAACGCTTTCGTGCCGACTTGCTTTAAAGTAGAGGGCAAATTTTCTTCGCGCTCATTGTTGTGGATGGTATAGACTTCTGTGAGCGCCGTGCAGAATTCAAAGGCTTCTTGACCGATGCGCTCGGCACCGTCTTTCTTCACAAAAACCCCTATGCTGGAGGTAACCTCTTTAAAACACACGCTGTGCAGCTCGGTGCAATTCCAAAAACATTTGTCGGGAATTTCTTTAAGCGAATACGGCAGCGCGACACTTTTCAGGCCGCTTTCGGCAAAAGCCGCTTCGCCGAAGGTTTGGATTTTATTGCTCAATTCCACATCACTCAAATTTGCACAGCCGCAAAAAGCGAAGGCGCCAACGGAAGTGATTTGATTGAGTCTTGCCGCTCTCAAGTTGGAGCAGCCGTAAAAGGCATAGGCGCCGATGGATTTGAGGTCGCCCGGTAAAGACAGATCCTTGATTTGTTTTGCATATGCCGCCCACGGCGCACTGCTTTGGGCGCTGTAATCGGGAATGGCTTCGCCGCTGCCGGTAATAATCAGTGTGCCGACATCCGAAAGCTCCCATTGCAAATCTTCCGTGATATCGCCTCTTTCGGCGGCAACGCTGCCAAAGCACAGTGTGCCGAGCAGCACTGCGCAAATTAATAGTATACTGCAAATTCTTTTCAACATAAAAACACCATTCTAATCGGGTGCGGGTGTCCCGCCCTCTAATTCCGAATTCCGCATTCCGAATTCTTAAATTTTATTATATCACTTCCCCCGCGCGCGCGCAAGTATTTACAATAAGAAAAAAATAGGCTATAATCTGACTATGCGTAAAAGCAGAAAACTTAAAATATATATAAGGTCAGGTGACAGATGTTTACGTATATTCTCGATGCAAACAAAGGCTTGTGCCGTGATTTGTATGACTGCATTAAGCGCGATATTCTCGCCGGCAATTTGAGCGCCGGGCAAAAGCTGCCTTCCAAGCGCGCCGCGGCAAAAAATTTAGGAGTGAGCGTGATGACGGTCGAAAACGCCTACGCCGCCCTGCAAAGCGAGGGCTACCTCTATTCGCTACCCAAAAAGGGCTTTTATGTCAGCGACATTTCGGTGCTTGCGCCGCCTGCCGCCGCGGCAGTACCCGCCGCGCCCGTGGCGCTGCCCGCAAAACCCGCCTACCGCTACGACTTTGCCGCGGGCGGCATAATTGCCGAAAACTTTCCCTTTTCCATTTGGGCAAAGCTGATGCGCGCAACCTTCCGCCGCGCGGAAGAAAACCTGCTGCTGCCCCCGCCCGCCGGCGGAGTGCGCGCGCTGCAGGAAGCGATTTGCTCTCACCTGCAGCAGTTTCGCAATATGCGCGTACAGCCCGAGCAAGTGGTCATCGGCGCGGGCACGGAATACCTCTACTCGCTGATTGTGCAGTTTCTGGGGCGCGATAAGGTCTACGCCGTGCAAAACCCGGGCTACCCGAAAATCGCTAAAATCTATGAGAGCAACGGTGCGCGCTGTGTGGCGGTTGCCGAAGACAGCGCGGGTATCAGCACCGCGGGGCTGCTTGCCGCCGGTGCCGATGTCGCCCACGTGTCGCCCGCGCACCACTTCCCCAGCGGCACGGTTATGAGCGCGCAGCGCCGCCACGAGCTGCTCAACCTCGCCGCCAAAGAAGGGCGCTATATTATTGAAGATGATTATGACTCGGAGTTTCGCCTTGCCGGCAAACCCCTGCCCACTTTGCAAAGCCTTGACAGCGCGGGCAAGGTCATTTATGTCAACACCTTCACCAAAAGCCTTTCGCCGACCATTCGCATCAGCTATATGGTACTGCCCGCCTCCATGGTGCCGCGCTTTTATAAGGCGCTTGGCTTTTACGCCTGCACCGTGGCAGCCGCCGAGCAATATACCCTCGCCGCGTTTATCGCCGAGGGCTACTTTGAAAAGCATATTAACCGCATGCGCAATTATTATAAAAAAATCCGCAACAGTCTTTTAAGTGAAATTGCGCGCAGCCCGCTTGCCGGCATCGCCGCGGTTGCCGAAGAAGAAGCGGGGCTGCACTTCCTATTAAAACTCGACACAAAGCAAGACGATGCCGCTCTGAAAAAGAAAGCGGCGAAAGCGGGCATTCACATCTCGTTTCTCTCGGAATACTACCTGCCGGGCAGCACCCAAATCCCGCAGCACACCTTGGTGGTGAACTACGCGGCACTGCCGCAGGAAGATATCCCCGCCGCGGTAAAGGCGCTGAGCAAGGTAATTCTCGACAAATAAGGATTGGTGGAGCCCTTGCGGCTCCCAAATCCTTATTGAAGTAAGAAGTAATAGTGAAGAGGTAAGAAGTGAGGGCGAGACACTCGCACTCGTTCCGCTTCGCTCAATTCCTTTTGGTGCGGCGTTTGCCGCACGTTAAAATCGGG
>JAFRJB010000109.1 GCA_017432485.1 Clostridia bacterium | reverse complement strand
TGTGACAGGCGGCAGTAGAGAGCAGTGATTTTTTCGTTATCGAATTGTCTTTTATTCATAAAACTCCTTTCCGACAATCGTTAACAGCATTTGCATTTCATCTGCATTATATATCAATGTGCTAACGATTTCAATACATCAAAAGAGTATGATACTCAATTTAGTTTTTTAAATTTCTAATTAACTGATTGAGCAAAAATTCATCGCCGTCTTCATTAAAATGTCCGGCAACTTCATAGGTGGTGTTGCCGAGTTTCATTTCAAAATCTGCATCCTTCGGAACACGCACCAATCTTTTTTGCTCGCGATTAATTTCAATCGGAAGGGGTTTATAATCTTTTAAAATCTTTTTTACATCTTCACATGTCTTCTTGTTATACGCCAAATATTTTTCCTCCTGTTTTGATATTTTTATGATTACAAATTAGTAAAAACCAACCGAAAAACAAAAACTGTGTTTTTGCGTTGCGTCAGTGTAGCGAGCAGACCGTTTGTGCCACATTTTGGCAAAAACAGTATCTCGTTAGGAGAATACCCTCCTAAAACCACCAACGCAAAAAATGAAATTTGCAACTTCACTTTGAACGGGTTTAAGGGTGCCCCTTTAGCGAGAAACACTGTTTGTGGACACAAACAGTCTGCTCGCTACGACAACGCAATCATTTTTTGAAGGATTGCGTTCAAGCCACCGTTTTTTCCATTTGTGGATAAAAAGGGCCTGCTTGCTACGATAACGCAGACACTTTTTAACGGTAACTTAAACGCATAGGTTATCTCACCCATTATCTGGATAGGTAGTTCGCTTTTTTTGCGTTTTGGCTTAATGTTTTTCTTCGTTCTTTAGAGTAAGGTGCAGTCAATCGGAAGGATAACCTTCCCTTTTTAATTTCAAATTCAAGCAGCCCGGTTTCGTTGTCTTTAGCAACTAACCTACACTCATGAGGGTAGAGTTTACCGTACCGACTCAACCTGTTTTTAAGGTCTGTGTTATGGGTGCGCACGGTGATGAAAGCACCCGCTTCATCAAAGAATATCTCGGTAGTTTTTTCTCTTTTTGTTAGTCCGGTAACCATCTTATCTCCTATAGTGTTAAATTAACTTGTGCGCCAAACTATGTATTACCTTCGAGTAAAACATACGAGGGTTATGTCGAAATGCACAAGGTTTTTAACAAATAAAAATGAAAAGAGTCGGCATATAAAACAGGTGGGGTGTATCCCTCGACCAAGGGTGGGATTACCCTGCTGTTTTATGTTTGACTCTCACATAAAAAAGAATTATATCGAACAAATGTTCGATATAATTCTACCACTTTTATTTTGTTTGTCAAGAACTTTTTTAATGGGGGATAACAAGTTTATCGGGCGGCAATTTTGCCGCCCGATGCTTCATAATTATTTGGTTTTAACTTTGACCGCCTTACTCCAAGTAGAGAAGTAGTTGACCTTGCTGATGGTCTTATAGGTGCGAATACGCACATAGTAAACTTTCTTGGCGCGCAACTTCTTGACTGTTGTTTTAAGTGTCTTATTGCTCTTGATCGTCACAGTCTTTGCACCGGTGAATTTTGAATTGGTGGAGTACTGAATTTGATAACCGTTCACGGTCTTATTCTGTTTCCACTGTGCAGTGAAGGATTTACTGCCGGCTGTAACCTTCGTCAGGCTTGTACCATTCGGAAGTGTTGGTGAGGTGATAGCTTTTGTCCAAGAAGCATAGTAATACTTGCCGTCAACACCCTTTGCATAAATGCGTACCCGGAACTTATAAGTACCGCCCGCTGCAAGAGATTTAATAGTGTAGCTTGTCTTTGTTTTGGCATTGTAGATCTTATCCCAAGCGTTACCTGCCGCATTGGAAACTTGAATTTGATAGCCTTCTGCACCCTTGATTGCCGACCAATAGATGGTCTCGGCATTGGAGCTTCTTGCCTTGCACTTGACAGTTTTGATAACACCGGTCGGAGCGGTGCAAACTCTTCTTGTTGTACCACAAGCTGAACACTTCTGGTTGGTATAACCTGCTTTAACAGTTGTGGGCTTCACAATCTTTGTATTCTTATAGCTGTGCGACAATTTGGCAATGGCAACACTTTCTCTTGAAATCTCGGTGCCGCAAACCGAACACTTGACGACTCTATCATAAGAGCCTACTGCCGTACAAGTTGCGGCTACTTCATTTTCCTTGATTGCCGATGCAGAGGTGTGAGGAATCATGGGAATTGTTTCCAAATAGGTATCCCCGCAATCAGTGCAAACATACTGTGTTACGCCTTTGCTTGTACAGGTGGGTTGTTTTATTACCGAAGTTACATAAGTATGATTCTTAACAACCGAAACCGGAACAGAAGCTGATTGTCCCATATAGTAAACAACACAAGCATTATAGTTGCCTAAGTGCCACGGGTTTTCATATTGGTAATTATCATCAACCCAAAGAATTCCCTCCAATAAGTTACCGACACTGTCGTAAAAATCAACTTTTCCGTTTACAAACTTTGCCGTGTATTTTTTTGTGGCACCGGTTTTATAGTAGAGGAGCAATTCATCTCCTTCTTTAAACAACGGGTTGTCATAGAAGAAAACTTTACCATGGTACCAATCATTATCCCGATAATAGCCGCCGGTGTTTTCCACAAGCACTACCGGCTTTGCCGGGTTATAGGCAATGTCCGATATCGGGCTTTCCAACATCGTAACAGGCACACTTACTTGCGCACCCGACCACTTCACGGTGAATGTGTTATTGCTCCCCAAGGTCCACGGCTTTTGGTATTGATTGCTCACGCTTTTGGGAGAAATCACCTCGCCGCTGGCGTTGGCAAAAACCAAACCGTCATTGATTTGCAGGCAGGTAAATGTATCGCTACTGCCGTTTTTGTAATTGACAGTCAGTTGATTGCCGAGCACATAAATATCAAATGCATCATAGTAATCGCCTTCGATGTAACTTTCACTCTCGTCATCCCAATTTTTAAAGTGCTCTTTGCTGTTGCCCTCTATTACTTCATAGGGTTTTAAGGGAGTAAAAGCAATGGACTGCACATAGTTTTCTCTAATTTTCACACCTGCATAAGTGGTACAGCCAAGATAAGCGAATTCGAACCATCCGCCGCGTTCGCCGATAGTCCAATCAAGGCAGTTACCATCCCTGTAGCCGCACTTGACTTCGGAATCCGAAATGCTTTCGCCGGTTGCGCTTACAAACGCTTTTTTCGTTTCATTGTAAGTATAATCGGTATTGTAGTGAAGCACTCCGTCATCATAACTGACCGCAAGCATATCGCCGCTTTTAAAGCTCGGTAAGTCATAGCGAAAATAACGAACAGGCGCATCAAATTCCGACGCTTGGTAAGTATCCCAATCACCATCCGCATACTGTGTATAGATATAAGGATTTTTTGGCATAAATACAATTTGCACAATCGGGTTTTTTCGAATTGTGACGGGCACATTGACCGACTTGTCACCGTAAGAAACGGTGAAGTAGTTTGTGCCGACAGTCCACGGAGTGATTTCGCTTTGCGTATCCGTTACAGCGGGATAAATCCCCTCACCCTCGGCATTCATAAATTCGCCCGTATCTTCGCTATAAGTGAAAACCTCTTTGGTACCGTCTGTCGCGGTTAAAGTAATCGCATTGCCGGGTTTAAAAATGGAATAGTTATATTCATAATAAAATTCGCCATATTGCTGCATTGCCGCCAAATCCGTGCGGTCATAGCACTTGGCATCCGCCCGTTCCAACAGTGAAATAGGTTCTTTAAGCGAAACGCTGATAGATGCGAGTGTTGCGGGGACATAATTACCATAGCAAGAATAGTTGCAACCTGCTCTTTGGCATTGCAAAACATCATAGCCCTCTTCGGTATAGGTTGGCGCTATGGTTTCCACAACTTTCAAATCGTGACCGAGTTTATCAATAGCTTTTGTTTGTCTTGAAAGTTCTTGTTTACAAACCGTGCAATAAACCACATCATCGTAAGAGCCGGCTTCTGTGCAAGTGGGAGCAACTTCATTTTCTTTCACCGGTTCGTTGGCAGGAGTGTGAGCAAGCTTAGCAATAGTTTCCGTTTTTCTGGAAATCTCCTGTTTGCAAACAGAACAGTACACCACTTCATCATAGGAACCGGCTTTTACGCAAGTGGGAGCAACTTCGTTTTCTCTCACCGCCTCAGCGGGGGTGTGACCTAACGAGGGAGCACTTATTTCTTGTTCAACCAATACTGTTCCACAAACTTTACAATGTGTACCTGCTGTTAAGCCGACATCGGTACAAGTAGGTTCTTTTGCTTCGTCGCTCTCTTCAATATGATTGCAAATGTAGTTTCGATTGTATTTTTTCGCATAATCACAAACATTTTTAGAACCGTTAATAATAATTGTTGCAGTTTCCGGAAGTGTATTTGCCGAATTATAAATTCTACAATTATTACTTGTAATATCAATAGTTGCTAATTTGCTACAACCGAGAAAAGCATCTTCTCCAATGCTTTCAACAGAATCTGGTATTGTTACACTTGTTAACTTACTGCAATAAACAAATGCCCGCGAACCAATACTTGTGACAGAATTGCCAATAGTCACGCTTGTCAATCCGCTACAACCACGAAATGTAAAATATCCAATGCTTGTAACGGAATTCGGAATAGTAATGCTTTTTAATTCGCTACAACCGTAAAATGCAGAGTCGCCAATGCTTGTGATAGATTCTGGGATTATGATATTTATTAGTCCGCTGCAACCGTAAAAAGCAGAACTGCCAATACTTGTGACAGAATCTGGTATGATAATGTTGCCTGTTAAACCGCTGCAATTATAAAATGCACCACCACCAATGCTTGTGACGGCTTCCGGAATAGTGATGCTTGTTAACCCGCTACAACCACTAAATGCAGAAGCGCCGATGCTTGTAACAGAATCGGGAAACGCAATGTTTGTCAACCCGCTGCATCCGCAAAATGCACCATCGCCAATGCTTGTGACGGAATCAGGAATTGTGATGCTTGTTAAACTACTGCACCCATAAAACGCATTATTTGGTATTGCTGTTTCCCAGCCAAATTCCAAATCACAATTGCTTCCTGTAGGTCCTGCCGTTTTTAAATTATTGCACCAATTAAAAACATAGAGTCCAATAGATTCTATTGATGAAGGCAAAACAACACTTTTCAATGACCGACAATCTTGAAATGCTTGTTGACCAATATTTTTAACAGCACTAGGGATTATTATGTTTGTTAGACCACTACAACCGTAAAATGCATACTGACCAATGCTTGTGACTGAGTCAGGAATCGTGATATTTGTTAATCCGCTGCATCCGTTAAATGCATTAGCGCTAATATATTTAATACCATCTTCAATGATGAGTTCTTTTAAACTGTTTCGACTCAAATACCAAGGGGTATACCAGTATTTAGTTTCAGTTGAATAAATGTAGCCACACATTGAACCAGTGCCTTTACTCAAAATTACTTTTTCAATATTTGTACAGTTGTAGAATGTATTTGAAGAATTATATATCTTTGCCGAGCAAGGCATGGTAAGCTCTTTTACTCCACTGCAATTGTAAAATGCATTATTGCCAATGCTTGTGACAGAATCCGAAAGGGCAACACTTGTTAACCCGCTGCAACTTTGAAATGCAGCACTGCCAATGCTTGTAACACCATCTAATACTTCAAGATGTACAATGTCGTCACGAAAAATATAGAATGGTGGATATGCGTAAAGATAATCAAACATCGCCCCACTTCCACTGATAGTCAATGTGCCTGTTTCAGAGTCAAAAGTATAAGTGACATTTTCCCCGCAGGAGCCGCTACTCGGCAAATCATCAGCATAAGTATTAATACTCAAGCCGGAAAACAGACTTAAAATGATGGTTAAAACTAAAATAAAAGATAAGGTTTTCTTAAAACACTTTTTCATTTTGTTTCCTCCTTCGCACAAGTATTATTCTCCTTATTCTGTATCTTTGCGACCAAATTATTATATCGCTTCTTAATTAAACACTTCTTAATACATTTGAAAAATGAGACCTTAACTTCTGCTTTTGCTCTTTCCCAATCAAATTTTAATAAGGCAGATAAATATAAAACCAGCAGTTCGATTTTTTCTTGATTGATTTCTTCTTCTTTCTTAATTTCATCAATTAATTCCCATATATGTCCGTCACTCATAATATTCGTGTTATCAAACTTACCATTAGGATTGATTAAAAGTTGAAGTTTTGTTAAAACTAAAAAAACTTCTTTTCGTTTTCCATTTTCGGCAACAGTTAATTGGTTGGCAATTTTTCTAATACTATCACGCCATTTCATACGCTCGTCTGTGATGCGTTTTAATCTTGCTTCCTTATTGAAATTAACATATGTGACTATCGCTGCGATTAAAGCAGTTAAAACTGTTGAAGATAAAAAAATTGATAATTTATCGCACATTATAAACCCCTCCAGAAACAAAAAAATGCGCAGCCGTCAAGCTACGCAATAAAATACATAGCTCGATTGCTGCTACACAAATTTTCATTCTACAAGTTACTAACTATGCGGAAATATGAGCCTGTATTTTTAACAAAAATAAAGCCCGCATGAGTAACTTGTATATTTATTTATAGAATAAAATTTATGTAGCACTTTTATCATATCATAGTTTGTAATTAATATCAATAATTTCAGGTAAAAGAAAAAACACCCGATTCAAAAATCAGGTGTAAAAAACTCGTGCTATTTTATAATCTATCTTTTGCTATTGTTTTAATAAATGATTTTTGCAGTTCCTGCGGTTTGAAAAAGAATTTCTTTTCGGAATTGGAAAGCAAGTTTTGAGCATGTTTTATGTTGAGTAATTCCAGAGTACATACGAAATCCGCTACTTGCAACAGTTTATACTTTTGCGGCTCGGCAGTTCTGAATTCAACATTGGAAAGACAGGTTGACATAATTGCATTGAGAATGGAGCTTAACTCTATTTGCCCATTGTCATAATAAACAATGATTTTGTCGAATTTAGAAAAATACTCAAAATTATCATCCAGCATTATTTTGAGTTCTTTTGCCAATTTGCCGGACAATTCCACTTTACCCATAGCTTCTTTTCTGTTGATGATAATCGTCTTGTGAAGCAATTGGCAGTGCGTGTAAAAGTTAAGCATTTTGTATGCCAATCGGCGGCGTTCATCCAATGTCATACTTCTGAAAACATCTTCTCGCCGGACAATCGGTCCCATATGAATGTAATCAATCTCAAAACCGGAAGTACTTAAACTTTCATCAAGTTTAGCAACATTTTTGGAAATATCATTATCTTGGTCATGAAAAACAAAAGTAACCAAATAGTTCGCCGGCAGATGTGTCGGCTTGCCAAAGTCACCGGATTCATCAATAAATACACTTAGTTCTCGCATAGCAAACCCCAATATGATAAATGGCGGGGAATTCTCCCCGCCTACGGTGGCCCAAAGAGTATAAACCCAAGCCAAAGTTATCTGTTTTGCAACAGATACATAAATAGTATCTCTTTGCACTTATATTATATACGCTAAAAGGTGTTGTTGTCAATGATTTTTTGCCGTTCGACAAATTGTTTCTTTTATTTAACCGGCCAAAATGAGTATGCCGATTTTGCCAATTTTTTTGCTGTTCAAGAGCAGTAAAAAATGAACATTATCAAATACTCCTGATGTTTTCATAATTAGCATTATAAAATGTGAATTAAACGGCGAAAACACAATTTCACTATTCAAGAGTAATAATTTTGGCGAGAGGGAAACCCTCTCGCCACAGTGCTAATAACCGATAATATCATTCCAAACAATTTCTCTTGCACGGTTTGTGATGCTATTCATTGCAGCAACCCACGCTATCATATCTTCGGCTTTGAGCGCTTCGGTGATGCCTTCTTTCTTCGCAAAAATTGTAACAAGGCTTTCATACACTTCATTTGCCCGGGTGTCCACTTCCTGCAAATGCTTGTCTAACTTGCATTGCATTTTTAGTGCGGTGTAAAATCCTTTTCGGTGGGCTTTGATGTGCTCAAGGTAACGCTGTCCCCATAAGCCCAATGTTTCAGAATTATTGTGCGGCAGCACAAGGTTTGGCAAATAAACTTCACCCACAAGGGTGTAACTAATGCCTGTGTTTTTATCTGTGTAAGAATGTTTCATTGCATTTTCCTCCAATTAATGAAAAATAAAGATTTAATTGTTAAAAATGCAAAAGCGATAACGATTGTCTTTCAAAACCTTCGTTATCGCTACTCTCCGTATTTAGGGTGCCCCAAAATGAGGCATTGTTTTTTTATAACACTTTGGATAAAAAGTCTTGCAGTCTGGGGTCTTGCGGGTGGTCAAAAACCTGCTCGGGGGTGCCCTGTTCAAGCACCTTACCGCCATCCATAAAGACCACACGGGTCGCCACTTCGCGCGCAAAGCCCATTTCGTGGGTGACCACAACCATGGTCATGCCTCTTTTGGCAAGCTTTTTCATAACCTCAAGCACTTCGCCGACCATTTCCGGGTCGAGTGCCGAAGTCGGTTCGTCAAAAAGCATCACTTCCGGGTCCATACACAGCGCGCGCACAATCGCAACCCTCTGCTTCTGCCCGCCGGAAAGCTGGCTCGGGTACGCATCCGCCCTGTCGGCGAGGTCTACTCTTTCGAGCATCTCCATGGCATAGGCTTCCGCTTCTTCCTTCTTTTTGCCCAACAGCTTAATAGGCGCAATGGTCAGGTTTTTGAGCACATTCATATTCGGGAACAAATTGAAGTGCTGGAACACCATTCCCATTTTTTGGCGGTGCTTATTAATATCAATTTTCGGGTTGGCTAAATCCTCGCCGTCAAAAATAATGCTGCCGGCAGTCGGGATTTCCAAAAGGTTGAGAGAGCGCAACATCGTCGATTTTCCCGAACCGGAGGGGCCGATGATTACCACCACTTCGCCCTGGTCGATTTCCAAATCAATGCCGTCAAGCGCTTTGACTTCTTCGCCTTTATAATATTTCTTTAAGCCTTTTACATCAATCAAACAATTAGCGTTCACTCTTGCGCAACCTCCTCTCCACTTTTCCGACAAGTGCGGTCAAAATCAATACGGTAACGAGGTAAATAATCGCAACAATTCCCAAGGGAATGAAGTATTCATAAATTCTACCGCCGATGATATTACCTGTTTTGGTCAACTCAATCACGCCGACATAACCGGCGACGGAGGTTTCTTTTAAGAGCGCAATAAATTCATTGAGCAGTGTCGGCAGTACCGCCTTAAACATCTGCGGAATGATGATATAGCGCATCGTTTGAAAATAATTAAAACCGATGCTTCTGCCTGCCTCAAACTGCCCCTGGTCAACCGACATAATGCCGGCTCTGAAGATTTCGGCAACATAGGCAGCGGAGTTAATACCGAATGCCACAATGCCGACCAAAACGCCGTTGCTTGAGGAAGCAAACACCACAAAATACATAATCATCAACTGCACGACCACGGGTGTGCCTCTGATCACGGTCAAATACACCTTACAAATCCAGTTGACAATGGATAAAATGCCATACCCGATGCCGCCCTTTAACTGTAAGGTTTCTTTGTTTTTATCGTAAGAGGTTCTGATCGCGGCAATGATGATACCGATAATTAAACCGACAATCAAAGCGCCGCCGGTGATTTTCAAGGTGTTGATAAAGCCGTTGACATACATCATATACCGGTCATCCACCAGCAAAGTGCGCTTTAACTCGTTAACAATCCACAAATCCGAAAAATTCATCTCTTTCCTTTCACACAAATTAGGGCGGATTGACTCCGCCCTAACGATTGGTCTGTTTCTTTTTTAAAACTTAGTCAGCCTTAATGTACTTGTCAACGATGGTCTTGACAGTGCCGTCGGCAATGAGTTCTTCGAGTGCTTTGTTGACTTTATCCATCAATTCCGTGTTCTCTTTGTTGAAGCAGATAGCGTAATCTTCTTCCACATAAGAGGTCTCTAAAATCTTGAGGCCTTCGTTGGCTGCCACATAGTTCTTAGCGGGCTCGTTGTCGATAATCACGCAATCCACTTTGCCGGCTACGAGAGCCTGGGTTGCCATAGCGCCGTTGTCAAACTTGGTGATGTTCTCTTCGCCGAAATCATCGGTCGCATAGATGTCACCGGTGGTAGAAGTCTGCACACCAATCTTCTTGCCCTTGAGGTCATCAATAGACTTGATGTCGGAATTTTCTTTGATGATAACGACCTGCACGCCCTTTGCATAAGAGGTGGAGAAGTTAACACTCTCCTGTCTCTCTTTGGTCACGGTCATGCCTGCCATACCCATGTCGTACTTCTTCGCCTGCACGCCGGGGATGATGGAGTCAAACTGCACATCTTCAATCTTGAGTTCCATACCGAGTTTGTCTGCAATTGCCTGTGCGATTTCAGCATCGATACCGACAATCTTGTCGCCTTCATGGAATTCATAGGGCGGGAATTCCGCGTTGGTTGCCATCACGAGAGTCTCTTTTGCTTCTGTGGTGGTAGCTTCGGTTGCTGCAGTGGTTTCTTTATTGTCTTTCGAGCAAGCTGCAAAAGCGGCTACCATCGAGACGGTAAGAATGACTGCAAGCGCAATACATAAAAACTTTTTCATAACTTTTTCCTCCAAAAATGAATTTTGTTTTTTTGATTGTGAAGGTATCATAGCACACAATGAATAAAAATGCAAGTATTATTCATAATTTTTTGCAAAAAAATGCGAATTTATTCAATTTTTATGATTTTTTTGTATATTTGACCGCATATTCTATGAATATTTTTTCAATTTCGCGCAAATTCTGGTGGCTTTTGAGCACAATGCCCAGGTCGCGGGAGACCGCCGGGGTAATCTCTTTGGCAATAAAATCATAATTTTTATTCTTAATGACCAAAGAAGAAAGGATGCTGATGCCAAGCCCCGCCTCGACCATTTTTAATATCACTTCATCGTCGACCGCGGTCGGGCGGAAAATCGGCTCAATACCGTATTGCTGCAACGCGCGCTTAATATCCATATCAAACCCGAAGCAGGGAAGAATGACTTTTTCCCCCTCAAACAGGTGAATGTCAAAGCGCTCGCCTTTGTACTGCGTGTCGCGCGGCAAGACCGCCACCAGCGGGTCATTGTTTAAATGAATAAATTCGGTTTCGCTGTCAAACTGATTGCTCACAAAGGCAAAATCGACTAAACCGTCTTTGACCCACGCGTAGTTCTGCTCAATCGTACCGCCGCGGATTTCGACATTGATGTCGGGGTAAGCTTCATTAAATAACTTAATGATCGGCAATACCCACGCAATCGAAACGGAAGTATAGGAACCGATGGTAATGGTTTTTTTGGAGCTCTCTTGAATATACGCAATCTTATTTTTTAATCGCGCGCTGCTCTCCACTAAGTTTTGCATATCCTCCAAAAGCTTTTCGCCCTTCGGGGTCAGCTGCACGCCGTTAAAATTGCGGCTGAGCACCGCAAAGCCGATTTCTTTTTCGAGGCTGTTCATCATGTGTGTCAACCCCGATTGGGTGATGCCGAGCTTGTCCGCCGCTTTGGAAAAGGAGCCTGTTTCCACCGACAGCAGCAGTGCTTCAAACTTTTTTGTATCCATTCTCTCTTCCTCATATATGAAAGTATTTCATAGGTGTTGCAGATTATATTATACCAAACCGCCCGAAAATGCAACTGTTTTTTGCATTTGTATCTATAATGTAATTAAATATTTAATAAAATGTTGGTGCCTGTCACGCGCCTTTTTACAAATTTTTATGTACATTTGCCGCTTTTTCTGTTATGATAGTATTCTCTAAATTTGCAGAAGAGGTGAGAATAGTGAAAAGAGACTACTCAAAAATCCCCAAACAAGTCAAAAAACTCTCGAAAGACTCTTTGGCAGGCAATACCATTGACAAAGAGCTCTACTCGCTTTATAAGGTAAACCGCGGCTTGCGCGATGAACACGGCGTAGGTGTCTTGACCGGCTTAACCGAAATCAGTGAAGTTTGCGCGAAAGATGAAAACGGCGAACCGATAGACGGGCAGCTGTTTTACCGCGGCTACAATGTCAAAGACTTGACCGCCGGTCTGTTTCAGGATAAGCGCTTCGGCTTTGAAGAAATCACTTACCTTTTGCTTTTCGGCGAGCTGCCGAGCAAAAAAGAGTTGGCGGCATTTCGCGAGCTGTTAGCAGAATTTCGCACCCTGCCCAACTCCTTTGTGCGCGATATTATTATGAAAGCCCCCAGCCGCGATATGATGAACAGTATGGCGCGCTCGGTCTTAACCTTATATTCCTACGACCATAATGCGGATGACACTTCGCTTGACAACGTACTGCGCCAGTGCCTGCAGTTAATTGCCCTGTTCCCGCAGTTAGCGCTTTACTCCTACCAGGCATATGACTACTATGTCAAAGATAATAACGCTTTCTTTATCAACCACCCGCTGCCGGAACTGACTGCCGCAGAAAACATCTTGTATATGTTACGTAAAGACGGCTCTTACACCGAGTTGGAAGCGCGCATTTTAGACTTGGCGCTGATTTTGCACGCAGAGCACGGCGGCGGTAACAACTCGACTTTCACTACCCATGTGGTCACTTCCTCGGGCACCGATACCTACTCGGCAATTGCGGGCGCGCTCGGCTCGCTCAAAGGCCCCAAACACGGCGGCGCCAATATTCGCGTTTGCCATATGTTCCGGGATATGGAAGAGCATGTGAAGGATTGGAAAGATGATGACGAGGTTTCCGCTTACCTGCTGAAGCTGCTCAATAAAGATGCGTTTGATAAATCCGGGCTCATTTACGGTATCGGTCACGCGATTTACTCGAAATCCGACCCGAGAGCCGAAATTTTCAAGAGCTTCGTAGAGCGCCTGGCAGAAGAAAAGGGCAGAAGCGAAGAGTACAATTTGTATGCTGCCGTAGAGCGCTTGGCACCGCAGGTGATTTCCGAAAAGCGCAGTATGTATAAGGGTGTGAGCGCCAATGTGGACTTTTACAGCGGCTTTGTGTACCAAATGCTGGGCATCCCCGAGGAGCTGTTTACCCCGCTCTTCGCCATCTCCAGAATTTCCGGCTGGAGCGCCCACCGCATGGAAGAGCTCATTAA
The DNA here is from genome assembly GCA_017432485.1 of Clostridia bacterium. Lineage (GTDB taxonomy): Bacteria > Bacillota > Clostridia > Oscillospirales > Acutalibacteraceae > RUG714. Next base: position 215 of record JAFRJB010000109.1, on the reverse strand, counting down.
CGGCAACAAAATTATCCGCCCCGCTTACAAGGCGGTTTTGCCCCGCAGAGAGTATATTCCGTTTGATAAACGATAAAAAGGGGCTGTGAAAAAACGCAATAGTTTTTAATTGCGTGGCTTCACAGCCTTCGTTTTTTTGATGAAATTTAAATTTTTGAAAATTGAGGATATAACTTCCCCTTACCCCAAAAATGGAGCATGGTTTTCAACATAGA
>JAFRJB010000108.1 GCA_017432485.1 Clostridia bacterium | reverse complement strand
TCAAACAAAAAATTTGGCGAGCACATCGCTCGCCAAATTTTTTGTTTATTCATTATCTTTTTCGCTTTCTTGCGCAACCGGTGCCTCTGGTGTGTCCGGTGTATCGGGTGCTTTACCCGCGTTAATAAGCTCCTTGCGCTTTTCCAAGCGGGGCACAATATACTCCGTGTAAACAATCATGAAGATTGCCGCGAAGGGAATGGAGAGCAAAATACCCGCTATACCGGCAATCTCTCCGCCGAGAATTAAGAGCACAAAGCTCCAGGAGCCGGGAATGCCCAGTGTTCCCTTAAAGAGTTTGGTTTTAATGAGCATACCGTCCACAATCTGAATAACAGTGACACCGATAAAGAATATCAGCGCCTGAATCGGGCTTTCCAACACTAAGAAGAACACACCGATGATGCTGCCAATCCACGGTCCGACAGTCGGAATAATGTTGGTAACGCCTACCACCAGCGCAATCAGCGGTGCATACGGCATGCGCGCTACGAGCATAAATATCAAGGTTGCCACACCCACAATGAGCGCATCCAACAGAGTACTGCCTACAAACTTGATGAATATTTTATGGAATCTGCTCCACATTTGATTTCTCTTGAGCAACACATCTTGTGTCAAAACAGCGCTGCGCACCTTGTTCAGGCAATCCACAATGCCGCGCTTCGCCAACAGGAAACAGAAGCCGTAAATAACGCCGAAGGCAAAATGAGTAACGCCCACACCGACATTGCCGACAGTATCCAAAATGGTCTTATAGTGAGTTTTTGAATACTCAATAATCTTATCCAACGAATTGTCTACAATCGAGCCGACGCCGGAAAGGTCGATATTAATATTGTGCCTTTGGAAGAAATCGGAAAGCTTATTGAGTGCATCACTGATTTCCCCTGTATAAACATTCCAATTCTTGATGATGAGCGCGATGCTTTTTATCAGCGAAGGAATCAGCGCCAGTAAAAAGACAGCCAACAGCAAAACAACGCACACAATGGTAAGCACTACCGCTAAAATATGCTTACCTCTGTCTGTTTTAAGCTTTTTGCAAAGCGTTCTTTCAAACAAGTTGGAAAGCGGGTTGAAAAGATAGGCAATGATAACACCTGTCAAAACCGGGGAAAGAATGCTCCACACGGAAGAAAAGGCATTTCTGACCGTATTAAAATGGCTGAAAATCAAAAACAGCACAACTGCCGCGCAGGTGGCGAAGGTGTATGCCGCCCAAGGCTTTTCCAAAAGATTTTCAAATTTCCTTTTCATGTTTTACACCATCCGTATTGCTAATAAAAGAGATGAAATCATCCTGCGTATCGGGTGATTATTGTCTGTTGAGTCCCTGTTGGTCGCCGCCCATTAATTTTGCCATCAAGCCGGGCGATTTTTTCTTCGGAGGTTTGTACGCCGGGGGATTTTTCATCTTGGCTCTGTACTTCTCACCGGCACTGCCCTCCATCAGTTTATTGATGTAGTGAATGGTCGGTTTCATATAGTCGCTCATATATTGGTCGGCAATTTCAAGGTATGCGGGCTTATTATCCATGCGGCTCATAATGACTACGGCAATCAGGTCTTGCACTTCATTTAAACCATCTTCATACACATCGTTGAGCATCAAGAAGAATTTCTTCTGCTCCTTGGTATCGCCGCCGTCTAAGACCTCTATCATTTTCGGCGCAATATATTTCTCTGCAAAATCGGCTGCCAAGAGTTCATCGTAGTCGAGCAGATTTTGTTTTAAAGCATCTTTATACTCGGGGTAAAGCATCACAAAGCGGTTGCAAAGGGTCTGCGCGTCGTAGCTGGCAACACCGCTCTTTGCCTGGTTTTTGGAAACCGCCTTGGGAAGTTTTACTTTAGAAATATCCTTTGCCTTGGCAGTGGCAAAATTGCTTTCCATTGTCTCCACAAAGTCATTGGCAATGCTTCTGACATCCTTTTCATCGTGAACCGAGGGCTCAAGCAGCCACATTGAGAGCTGTTTGCAGTCTGCCGGCGCGGCATTTTTATCGGCGGAACCGAGCAGTTTTATTTTGTTTTCACCGCTGTCATACTCGACAATGGCAGTGCCTGCCTCGCCGTCCATATACATATAATAGAGATTTTCTTTTTGCTCTACCGGCAGGGCGCTGCTGAGCATCGTCTGCTTATCAAAGCGAAACTGCATGCCGTTGAGCCCGCAAAAGTCATTTAACACTTTATGGATTTGACCTAAAGCCTCATTAATTTCAATCATTTTTTACCTCATTTAGCATTTTGGAATTATAATCGCAGTCATTATAGCATAAAAAAAACAATAGTACAACCTCTAATTTATGCAGTGCAGGCTCTGCGTGAGATATTGCCGATGCAAATGCGGTATATTGCCTGCGGCAACGCAACGCGCCGCCTTCACTCTGTACCCTGTTGCCTGTTGCCTGTTGCCTGTCGCCTGTCGCCTATTTAAAGGGGAGTCTTGCAAAAGGGGGCATAATATGGTAACATTATTATGATTATGCGCTAAATAATATGAAACTACATCATTCCGAGGTGATTTTTTGAATAAAAAGAATATTGCAGTCGTGTTTGGCGGCGTTTCGAGCGAGCATTCAGTCTCCTGCGTGAGCGCCAAAAGTGTGATTGAACATATCAAGCGCGACCTTTATAATGTCTATATGATTGGTATCACCCAAGACGGCAGATGGTATCTCTACGAAGGGGATCCCGCCCTGCTGCCGGAGGATAAATGGCTGCAGTCGCCCCATATTACCCCCGCCTTTATTTCTCCCGATACCGCAACCCACGGCATCACCGTGATGCGCGAAAGCGGTGTGGAAATTATCTATCTTGATGCCGTTCACCCGGTGCTCCACGGCAAAAACGGGGAAGACGGCACCATTCAAGGCTTGTTCCAGCTCGCGCAAATCCCCTTTGTGGGCTGCAATCATGTTTCCAGTGCTGTTTGCATGGATAAAGTGTTAACCAATATGATTGCCGATATTGCCTGTATTCGTCAGGCAAAGTGGCGCAGCATTATTCGCTATGAATACGGCAAATACGCCAAAGAGTTTTTGGATGAAGCCATCGCTTACCTGGGTTTTCCGATTTTTGTCAAACCCGCCAACGCCGGTTCTTCCGTCGGCATTTCCAAAGCCAAAAATCGAGAAGAATTGGTCAAAGCCATGACCGTCGCTTTTGCCGAAGATGATAAAGTGGTGCTCGAAGAATGTATTGACGGATATGAAGTGGAATGTGCCGTGCTCGGCAACCAAAAAGCCAAGGCAAGCACGGTCGGTGAAATCTTACCTGTCAATGAATTTTACGACTTTGAAGCTAAATATGTCAGCGGGACAACAGACCTTGCCATTCCCGCCAAAAATATTAGTGAAGAACAAATCAAGCAGGTGCAGGAAAATGCGCTCAAAGCCTATAAAGCACTCGGCTGTGCCGGGCTTTCGCGCGTAGATTTCTTTGTGCACAAGCAAACGGGCGAAGTGTACTTTAACGAAATCAATACCCTGCCCGGCTTCACCGCTATCAGTATGTACCCCAAACTGTGGGAGGCAAGCGGTGTCAATTACGGCGAATTACTCAACAGATTAATTGAATTGGCGCTCGAGCGCGGAGGCAAAATATGAACAAGTCAGCACCGATAGCCATTTTTGATTCCGGTGTGGGCGGACTCTCGGTTTTTAAAGAAATCGAAGCATTGATGCCCAATGAAAACTTAATCTATTTCGGTGACACGGCACGCGTTCCCTACGGCACCCGCAGCGCCGCCACCATTCAGAAGTTTGTCAAAAGCGATTTAGATTTTCTTGCCCGCTTTTCACCAAAGCTTGTTGTCGTTGCCTGCGGCACGGCAAGCTGTGTAGGCGCACCGGTTTTGGAACAGGAGTGTGAACACTTCACCTCCGTCATCAGCCCCTCGGCGATTGCGGCGGCAAAGACCACCAAAAGCGGCAGAATCGGTGTTATCAGCACGGCGGCTACCCTCAAAAGCGGCGCTTTTGAGAAAAAGATTAAAGAGCTGCTGCCGCAAGCGCAGGTATTTACCCAAGCGGCACAGATGTTTGTCAACGTGGTCGAAAACGGCTGGATTGAAGAAGACAACGAAATTGCCAACGCCGTGGCAAAAGAGTATTTAAAAGACTTAAAACAGCGCGATATTGATACGCTGATTTTAGGCTGCACGCATTTCCCGCTCTTAAGTGCAGTCATCCAAAAGCAAATGGGCGAGGGTGTGACCCTCATCTCTTCCGGCTACGAAACCGCTTTAGCGGCAAAAATGGATTTGGAAGCACTGGGGCTGCGCAATGAGAGCGACACAGTCGGCAGCAGAAAATGCTTTGTTTCCGATAATAAGGACTCTTTTTGTGCACTCACCGGCATTTTCCTGGGGCATGAAGTTCCCAAAGAGCATGTGGAGTTGGTAGAAGTCAATTAGCGGTTCTAATTGACAGAAGACAGATAACGGAAAACAGAAATGAAACAAAACGCAACGATATTTGTTAAAGGGGTGCAATCGGTCGATGGCGAACGCGATACCATTGAGCTTTCAAGCGAAGGCACGGTGGAAACCACGCCGACCGGACTGCGCTTAAGTTATAATGAGTTGGATGAGAGCGGCGAGATGATCGAGACCGTGGTCACCGTAGTCGGTGAAACGGTCAAAATCGACCGCTGCGGTGCCAATGAAATGAGCATGATTGTGCAAAAAGGCAAGCACCGCAAATGCACCTACAACACCCCGATGGGTGCTCTGCTCATCGGCACCTACGGCACGCTCTTTCTCCAAGGCAGCCACTCGCTCAAACTGAAATATGATTTAGACATGAGTGCTGTCCTAATGAGCCGAAACGAGCTCGAAATTCAATACACCCTTGACGGCAGCACCGAACAATAATATTGATATAAATATAAAAGGAAACACTATGGCACAATTACTTATCGACACAAAAGAAGCTTTAAAAAACGCCGTGCTTGCCGCTGTGCAGGCCGGCATAGGGGCAGGCGAATTCCCGCAGGCAGAACTGCCCGCCATTCAAATTGAAATCCCGGCAGACAGTAAAAACGGTGATTTTTCCACCAATGCCGCAATGGCGCTTGCGCGCGCATTTCACAACAACCCGCGCAAAATTGCCGAGATCATTCTTGCGCACATTGACTTAGCGCAGCTGCCCATTGAAAAGTGTGACATTGCCGGTGCCGGCTTTATCAATTTTTATGTCGGCAGCGCCTACTATGCCGCAGTCGTAGCGGAAGCGCTCAAAAAAGGCGAAGCCTTCGGCGCCTCCGATTTCGGCGGCGGAAACCGCATCAATGTGGAATTTGTTTCCGCCAACCCGACCGGCCCCATGCACATGGGCAATGCCCGCGGCGGTGCCCTCGGCGACTGCCTGGCAGCCGTGCTTGAAAAAGCGGGCTACTATGTGGAGCGCGAGTTCTATGTTAACGATGCAGGCAACCAGATTATCAAATTCGGGCTTTCGCTCTCTATTCGCTACCTGAGCTTATTCTTGCCGGCAGATGATGCGCGCTGTCAACTGCCCGAAGATGCTTACCACGGTGCGGATATTTTGGAAAGAGCCAAAGAATTTGCCGCGGTTTACGGCGACAAATATGTGGATGCCGATGCCGCCGAACGCGAGCAGGCACTCATTGACTTTGCGCTGCCCAAAAACATTGCGGCAATGAAAGAGCTGATGAATACTTACCGCATCACCTACAACACTTGGTTCTTGGAGAGCACGCTCCACCAAGGAGAAATCGGCGAAGTGATTGATATTTTAAGCCAAAAGGGCTTTACATATGAAAAAGACGGCGCGCTGTGGTTTGCCGCTGCCAAAGCGGGCGGCGAGGAGTACAAGGATGAAGTGCTTGTGCGCTCCAATGGTACTCCCACCTACTTTGCTGCCGATATTGCTTACCACCGCAATAAACTCACCAAACGAGGTTTTGATAAGGCGATTGATATTTGGGGCGCCGACCACCACGGGCATGTCGCGAGGCTCAAAAATGCCCTCAACGCTGTCGGCGAAAACGGCGATGCGCTGGATGTGGTGCTCATGCAGTTGGTGCGCCTGATTAAAGACGGCAAGCCTGCCAAAATGAGCAAACGCACCGGTAAAGCGATTACGTTAGAAGACTTGCTCAATGATATTCCCGCCGATGCGGTGCGCTTCTTATTCAATATGCGCGAAGCGACCAGCCAAATGGATTTCGATTTGGATTTAGCGGTCGAACAGTCCAGCCAGAACCCGGTCTACTATGTACAGTATGCGCACGCACGCATCTGCTCGGTGCTCGCTAAATTGGAAAAAGACGGTGTGCAAATTCGCTCCTGCACGGCAGAGGAATTAGAACTGCTGCAGGCGCCCGAAGAGTTAGCCATTATCCGCCACTTGGCGGCGCTGACCGATGAAATCATCACTGCCGCCAAAGCCTATGACCCGGCGCGCATCACCCGCTATGTCACCACACTTGCCACCCTCTTCCATAAGTTTTATAACGCGCAGCGCGTTGCAGTAGACGATGAAGCGCTGATGATGGCAAGGGTCAACCTCTGCCTGGCGGTGAAAACTACGATTAAGAGCATTTTGGAAATGTTTAAAATCACCGCACCGGAAAAGATGTAATACCTGCATAATATATTGCGCACTCCATCTGCAGATGGAGTGTGTTTTTTCTATTTTGACAGAAAAGAAAAAAGGGGCTGTTTACACAGTCCCTTTTTTCTGCTCCATACGGGGAGTTATGCGCCCAATTACTCCCCTATATTGGCTATCCAACTGATGCTGCTTGTTAAAAATGCCAGTAGCATCACGATAAAATCTTGTCTTTTAATCTCTTGCTTTTTGACTTTCATAACTCTCACCTGTTCACAATATACGCCGCGAGGTTTTCACCGCTCGCCGTTAAAGAATAAATTCTCCACTTGCCGTCTTTTGTGCACTGCACAATGCCTGCCTCTAATAAAATCTTCAAATGGTGCGATAGTGTCGGCTGCGAAATATGCAGCGCATCCATAAAATCGCAGGCATTCGTGGCGCCGGTTGAGAGCATCAATACAATTTTGACACGGCTCTCATCCGAAAGGGCTTTACATACCTTGGAGAATGCGGCGGCTTTTTTGACCTCTGCCGCGCGCAGCTGTTTGGTATTTCTGTTCATCTAATCCCCCTAACACGCCCCGCCCGCAAGCAGGCGGCAAGCGTGTTACTATGAGTTTCCCCCATCATATATCAATACTGTACTATTATATATTGAAAGATATCGATTTGTCAATATGTTTTTAAAAATATTTATTTTGAAATTTTGCTTTTATTTCAATGGGTTTTTAATTTTTATTAATTTATATATTTAAATATATAATTTTAAAGCTATATAATAAATAATATTTAAAAACATCAATACTAAGTGTAAAAAAATACTCACGGAAGTTCCGTGAGTATTTTGTGGCTTTTATTTAAACTGATTGGGAATTACTTAATTTTTTCATATGTACCGGGGTTTTCCATATCTTCTTTGAGAATGGTCTTGCCGTCAAAAGAGATATAAAACTTCGCTTTCGGTGTAATGTTAATGGTCTTGTCTTTATTTTCTTTCTTTTCGGCAGCGACAACTTGGATATATTTCCCGCCTTCAATGACATATGCCTGCCCTGCTACCATAAAGCTGTGCTCTTTGTCTTCTTTATCTGCATACGCCGCTTTTTCAATGCCCAATTTCTCATCGGGAAGTTCCGAAATCACGGCTATTGCATCACTGTCTTTCACTTCTGCACCCTTTGTGGCATCTTCACCGGTAACGACTTCTGCCTTTTCATCGTGTGCCTTTTTAATCCCCTCGGGAGAATCGGGGGTCGGCGAGCCGTCTTCGAGCGTATATTGTGCCTTGCTGTCGTGAACATTCTTTGCCAACACCACACCGCCGACAATAAAAGCAACTGCCAAGACCGCTACAGCAATAATGATCATCAGCTTTTGCGTACTCAGCGGTTTCTTTTTCGTTTGAGTTACGCTTGTCTCGCTCTCTGCCGCTTTTTCCGGCTCTTCGGCTTCAGGCGTTTCTTGCTCTTCGACAGCTTCTTCCAAATCCTCGGTTTCAGGCGTTTCTTGCCCTTCGACAGCTTCTTCCAAACCCTCGGTTTCAGGCGTTTCTTGCTCTTTGACAGCTTCTTCCGGCTGTTCCTCCTGCGCATCGGCTACCGCTTCATCAACCGCAGTCTCATCTTGCATTTTATCGATTTCTTCCGCCCGGGTAATTTCTTCTTCCGGGAGAGCGGTTTCATTCTTCTTTTCGTCCATGTATTTCACCTCATTTTGTTTGTGTTACATTAATTACAGATATTATAATCCATATAGATATGAAATGCAACCGACTTGCAAAAAAATTCACAAACTGTTATTATTTGAAAGAAAGCGATTGGCACAAAGGAGCGGCTATGGAAAGAATTGCAACTATTTTCACACAGTTTCCCGAAAAATTCGGCATTCCGCGACAAAGCGGGATTGTGGAAGAATTAGAAGGAAAAATTGTTTTTGAAGCGCCCTATCGCAATACAGATGCCGTGAGAGGGTTGGAAGGCTTTTCACACATTTGGCTTATCTGGGAATTCTCGGCGAATGAAGAAAAGCCTTTTTCGCCTACGGTGCGCCCGCCCCGCCTGGGCGGCAATACCCGCATGGGCGTATTTGCGACCCGCTCACCTTTCCGCCCGAACCGACTGGGGCTGTCTTGTGTGCGCTTAGAGCGCATTGATTTAGAAGATGCGCAGGCACCCGTGCTCTATGTTGCCGGTGCGGACTTAATGAACGGCACCCCGATTTATGATATTAAGCCGTATGTAGAAGCGGATATGCACCCGGATGCGCGCTGCGGTTTTACCGAAAACAAACCGTTTGCACAATTAGAAGTTCTCATTGAGCCGGATTTGGCAAAAAAAGCAGGAGACCGCTTACCCGCCCTGCGCAAAGTGCTCGCCAATAAACCGGTGCCCGCCTACCAAAACGACCCCGATAGAGTTTACGGCATGAGTTTTGACGGTCTGGAAATCCAATTCCGTATCGATGGCGACCAATGTGAAGTAATCGACATTACTGAAAACTGAACACTGAAAACTGAAAACAAAAAAGGATGGCTGAGGCACCCGCAATAAGGAGGAACAGGTTTTTGCGTTGTTCTTTCATCCGCCTAAGCGATAAAAAATCCCTTGAATACGGCAAGTATGCAAAGAATTTTTTCTCACTTATCCGAATAAAATAACTTAGCAAAAACTGCAAAGCACTCAAAATCAGCCTATTTTTTGTTAGAATAAAGT
>JAFRJB010000107.1 GCA_017432485.1 Clostridia bacterium | reverse complement strand
TAGCCGAATAGGGCAAGCGAGAGGCTATTAAGGGTCGATTGCTTTTACCCTATGGAGCTGGCGCGCGATTGGCGCGACTGAGGGGTAGAAAAGTCGGTTGAAATCAATGAAAACTTTTTACTCGTAGACCTCGACAAATCCTTATTTGTCGCAAGAAAATATCCCAAGCGAAATTCGCTTGGGACTTTTTTTCATTTAGTCGGAAAAATTATTTTGTTTCTTCCTTTGCATCATCCTTTTTTCTGGAAAGAACAAGGTTGGTGATGATGCCGAGGATGAGAGCGGTAGCAATCTCAGTCAAGGTAACCTGACCGGTAGTGCCCAGCTGCAAAGTCATGCCGCCGATACCGCAAATAAGAATGACTGCCACAACGAAGAGGTTCTTGTTTTGGTCAAGGTCAACTTTTTGAATCATCTTCAAACCGGATACCGCGATGAAACCGTAGAGTGTGATGCACACGCCGCCCATCACACATGAAGGAATGGTGGACAAGAAGGTTACGAAGGGACCGAAGAAGGAGATGACGATTGCCATAATGGCAGTAGCAAGAATGGTCACGATGGAAGCGTTACCGGTGATAGCCACGCAGCCGACGCTCTCGCCGTAAGTGGTGTTCGGGCAGCCGCCGAAGAAAGCACCTGCGATGGAGCCGACACCGTCACCGAGAAGAGTTCTGTGGAGACCGGGCTCTTCAAGAAGGTCTTTTTCGATGATGGAAGACAGGTTCTTATGGTCTGCAATATGCTCTGCGAATACCACGAAAGCAACCGGAATGTAAGCGACAGCGATGGTCGCAATGTATTTGCCGTTGATTTGGGAGAGACCCTGGAATGCTTTGATGAAGGTGAAATCGGGAATAGCGAAAATCTTCATGTCGCTGAATACGCTAAAGTCAATGACCATAAAGTGCTCATTACCGGTCTTCATACCGATAACGGTGAAGATAGCTGCCACAGCATAGCCTGCCAAGATACCGATGATGAACGGGATTAATTTGCTCATTTTCTTACCGTAAACAGAACAAATCATCACCACAAACAAAGTCATAAGACCGCAAATCATGCCGACCCAGCCGTGCACGCCCATTAAATAGCCGCTGCCTTCGTTGGGAGCAAATTTGAGCACATCGCCCACGGCGTTGCCTGCTAAGGACAAACCGATGATGGATACGGTGGGGCCGATAACCACTGCGGGCATTAATTTATTAATCCATTTTACGCCTGCAAATTTTACAACCACAGCGATTACAACATACACAAGACCGGCGAAAATAGCACCGATGATGATGCCTGCGAAGCCAGCTTCTGCGCTAACCGCGCCTGCGAATGCCGCAAACATGGAGCCTAAGAATGCGAATGAAGAACCGAGGAATACGGGGCTCTTAAATTTGGTGAAGAGCAAGTAAACGATGGTGCCGACGCCTGCGCCGAAAAGTGCGGCGGATTGGCTCATACCGTTTCCTACGATTGCGGGCACAGCGATGGTCGCTGCCAAGATAGCCAATAACTGCTGGAACGCAAAGATTAACAGCTGCCCGAACTTGGGTTTGTCAGAAATGTTGTAAGCGAGTTTCATTTCTTTTCCTCCTAAAATTATTTATTTCTTTATCCATATCGCTTGTGAAGCGCTATTTCTGCTCTATGAGTACGCCCATTTCCCCGTTGTCGTACTCCGGCATTTTTACACTGATTTTTTCGCTCAGGCTCGTCGGCACATTTTTGCCTACAAAGTCAGCGCGAATCGGCAACTCCCTGTGCCCCCTGTCCACCAGTTCGCACAGTTGGATTTTTGCCGGTCTGCCCAGCGCAATAATCGCATCCATCGCGGCGCGGGCGGTTCTGCCGGTAAATAAAACATCGTCAACCAAAACGACGATTTTATCCGTTACGGAAAAATCAATAGCGGTTTCGTTAACGATGGCTTGGTCTTTAATCGATGAAAGGTCGTCGCGGTACAGGGAAATATCCACTTCCCCGCACAGCACGGTGCACGCACCGATTTTTTTAATGTTTTCGGCAATGATTTTGGCAATGGCAACGCCGCGGCGGCGAATACCGACAATGCAAATCTCGGCGGCATCGGGATTTTTCTCGACAATTTCATACGACAGGCGCATCAAGGTGCTCGCCGTTGCTTTTTGGTCGAGAATTTTCTTCACCGCTTTCACACTCCTTTGCAAAAAATCGCCCTGCACAGAGCAGAGCGATAGTTACATAGATATGCTTATAGTCACACTATACATCTTCTTTGCAGCTTATCGGCCTCTCTGTGCCGCCTTTAAAACTATCAATATAGTAGCATTTTTTAACCGTTTTGTAAACATTTTCGAGTGCATTTTTTGTTTTTTGTGTGTTTTCACAAGTTATAGTGTGGATTTTTAAAAAAATTGTATTATTTTATCAATACATGGTGGAAGTGCGTGCAAATGAAATTACAAAAGAATAACGAGTTCGGTAAACTTCACTCTTCACTCTCCACTCTCCACTCTCCACACTTCTATAGGTGACGGCCTAATAAAAGTCTGCGCGCTGTGAGAGCTCGTAATCAAACTGAAGCGCCGTTATGACACCTTTTTCAATTACGGCGTGGCAGATAAAGTCGGGGTTTTCCTGCCCTTTGACTTCCTCTAAATGAATGAAGAATTCTTCCGCATTTACCTTCACCACGCGGCTGTAGTCATCGCGCGAAACCGGCGCGGTTATCTCCGCTTCGGGTGAAAGTTCGTAGTCGCCCAAGCCGACTTTTATGAGCGCACCGTTTTTGTCAATTTCTACTTCGCGGCAGGAAATAAACATCTTTCCGGCATCGGTGCCAAGCCCGTCATATGCCTCATCAAGCGCCACGAGCAGCTCGCCGCTCTTTTCCTGCTGCGGCCGAATACCGATGAATTTGACGGAATTCTCCGTTTCATAAAACTTATCTTCACATTTTAAGTAATTGCCGTAAAACTCAAAGGTGAATTTGGCGCCGCTTTCATCTGTAAAGGTGTAATGCCTTACAGCGAAATTACTCGCTTCTTCAACCTCTTTTTTGATGGTCACCTCGGCGAGTGCATTCACCAAGTCGCTAATTCTCTGCGGGTCGGTATCGGTGACAAGTTTTTCTTTTTGAAAGCCGTCTTTTTTAAAATACTGCTCAAACTCCACACTCACCGGCAGCGTTTTGCACATATCTTTAATAAACGCGCGGTACTCTTTGGAAAAATAGCCGCCTTTTAAAAGCGGTACCGAAGAACAGCCCGCAAACGAAAAGAGCATTGCCGCCGCAAGCAGCGCGCATAGGGTGATTTTCAAAAAACGTTTCATATATCCTTATACCCTCGGTAGTCATGATAGATTAATGATAATGAAAATAACAGCAAATGTCAAGTGGACAAATAAGGATTGGTCGCGCTCTTTGAGCGCGCAACTCCTTCTTTGAAGTAATAAGGACAAAGGAATCGTGAATCAGTGTGGGAGGGCTCTGCCCTCACCCGATTTTACCGTGC
>JAFRJB010000106.1 GCA_017432485.1 Clostridia bacterium | reverse complement strand
CGTGCTCGTGCGATAGTATTATTGCCCCGAGCCAAACTGCATCAATAGCATCGAAATTATCTCGAACATTTCAGCGCGAGAGGTGCTATGCAGTTTTGGTTAGCCTATTTTTTTAATAAGATAAGGCAAAACGGCGAAGAAATGCTAACGCATTGCAAGGCGTTTTAACGCAATATTATGGAAAAAGAGGCAACCAAAACCTATTTGGGTTTTAAATCTTCTTGCCCTCGCCTTGCGTTTATAAAACCGCCCTATATGTCATTCGCCCCTTGACGGTGCGCGCATAGCGCGCGGTGGGTGAAACTGAAAACTGAACCCTGAAAACTGAAAACTGACAAATAAAAAGTGTGGCGAGCAAACAGCTCACCACACTTTTTATTTGTCGAGAAGCCCTATCTTTTTTTGCAATCATCTTCAATTTCTTTTCTCCAGCTGCTGCCAATCGGTTGGCTGGCGCGGCAGGCGCGAATGGGTGCACTCAGCGCCTCAAACACCACGGCGGTGCCGGCATTATCTGCCTTATAGTTGGCTGCTCTTGCGCGGTCAATGCCAATGTCTTCTGCCGTAGCGGCGGCATCAATATTCGCACCGATGAAGAGGAATTCCCAACCTTCGGCTTCTTTCTTTTGCTCAATGAGTTTTTTTACCGCTGCGTGGGAATACTCGCGGGATGCGTTTTCGTAGCCGTCGGTAATAATGACCACAATCGTGTGCGCCGGCACATCCTCTTTGCGCGCATACTTGTGAATGGATGCGATGTGTGTTACCGTGCTGCCGACTGCATCATACAGGGCGGTGCAACCCATGGTTTGGTAGTCTTTATCGGTCATTTTCTCCACTGCTTCCAATTTGCAGCGGTCGTGAATGGTTTGCATGCTGTCCGAAAAGAGAACAGTGGTTACAAAGCAATCACCCTCTTGCTTCTTTTGCTTTTCAATCAGCGAATTAAAACCGCCGATTGTGTCGCTTTCAAGCCCGCACATCGAGCCGCTTCTGTCAAGAATAAAGACCATTTCCGTTAATTCATTTTTTTGTGTTTTCTTAGCCATTGTTTTTTACCTCCAAATGCTTTATTTTGATTTGTATTGTTTTGTATTGTCTTGTTTTGTTTTGCAGGCATAGAATAACACAAATTCAAATAAAAAAGGTCGCTTGCAATGCGACCTTTTTAATGCGGAATGCGGAGTTCGGAACGGAATTAAAGGTGGCGCGCATAGCGCGCAATCATAATGCGAAATGAAGTTTCGCCACCACAATTCAACATTCAAGATTCATAATTCCTAATTATATTGTGCCGCGAGGCACCACCTTTCGCTAACTGCTAATAGGCTAACAGCTAACAGCTCAACGTATCTATTCCTCGTTTTCTTTAATCCACTGCACCATATCGGCAATGCTTTGTTTAACCGGCATGGGGTTGAAGCCGAGTTCCTCTTTTGCTTTTTCAATCGAGAAATTGCAGTTGGAGGTAAGCTTGCGAATGGAGTAGCGCGTAAACAGCGGTGTTTTCTTTGTCAGCTTATAGTAGACTTCCATCACCGGTGCGCCGAAACTCACAAGCCCTTTATTCATCTTGAGCTTCGGTGCTTTTTTGCCGCAGGCATGCATCACGGCTGCCACAAAATCATCGGTAGCAATTTGCTCACCGCAGAGAATGTAGCCTTCGCCAATTTTGCCTTGCTTTGCGGCGGCAATCATACCTTCTGCCACATCGCGCACATCCACAAAGTTGTAGGCGCCGAAGGCAAGCGAAGCAGGCATGGAGCCGTGCAGGCACATTCTGACCATTTCGCCGACATTGGAGACTTTATAATCATAAGGGCCGATACAGGCGCCGGGGTAGACAATGACTGCCGGGAACCCTGCAGCACATTGATCCAGCACAAAGTTGGTAGCGGTTGCTTTGGTCTTGGCGTAGGTGCCGTCTAAAGTGTCCGGTTCAAAGCGGTCGACTTCGCGCATAAGCGCATTGTCGGGCAGCGGGGTAAAAGCATCCACCGAAGAAGCGTATACCAGCCGCTCTACACCCTGCGCTTCGCAGGCTGCCACCACATTTTTAACACCATCCACATTGACTTTCCAAATGAGGGATTCATCGCCGTTATTAATATCAATAATACCGGCAAGGTGGTAGACAGTGTGCGCGCCTTTAAAGGCTTTCTCCAAGGAGTCTTTGTTATTGACATCGCCGAAAACCTTTTCGCAGCCGAGATGGTCAAAGCGCGGCTCGTTACGCCGAATGAGAATGCGCACTTTCTCGCCCTGCTCAAGCAGTTTTACTAAGAGCGCATAACCGATATGACCGGAAGCGCCGGTAATTACACTGATTTTTTCTTCCATCGTTTTTCCCCTAACATAGAACTATGTGACATTTTATCATAATTTTTTTAAAAAAGCAAATAGGGTAAAATACAGACCGGCGCAGCCTTTTGAATTAATGGTTGAATTTGCGCGCGGTGCAGTGTATAATAAAAGTAGTAAATTGGAGGAGACTGTTATGAGTGTAGAGTCTTATTGTTTTGGTGCGATTGCCATTGTTTCCGGTATTATTTCGGTGATTGCCTTTTCGTTTTACAGAATGGGCTTTGTGGGCATCGGTCCGCTTTGCCTGGCGCTGATTTTATTGGCAGCCGGGGTTATCGGTGCGATTGTCTGCGCCAAAGATAAAAAGAATCCCAAAAAGGCGAAGAAAGCCAAGAAGGCAAAGAAGTCTAAAAAGGGGAATGAACCGGCAGAAGCAGAGGCGGAGTAATTTTAGTAATAAGAAAAGGCGGTGCATTAGCATCGCCTTATATTTTTTGTTGAATCTATTTACCGAGCTTTTGCAGCAAGTAGGGGATTGCCTGCTCGAAGTTGACACCGTACCAGGGCTTTTCGGCATCGGCTTCGGTGAGCACAATGCTTTCTCTGGTAAAGTCGGCGGCAATCTCAATCGCTTTCGCTCTTTCTTTGCCTAACACCAGCGCCGCTAACAGGGCGGAGGAGAAGACATCGCCCGTGCCGTGGTATTTTGCCGGGATTTTTTGGTTAAAGTAAGAGAAGAATTCTTTTGTCTCGCTGTCATAGCCCATCGCACCGAGTTGGTCGGGGGAGAGGCTGACACCGGTCAAAATAGCGGTTTTGGCGCCGAGGTCGGTGAGTTTGACCAAAATATCTTTGACATAGGCTTCATCATAGTCGCCGTCTTCTTTATATTCTTCGCCGAGCATGAAGCAGGCTTCTGTCAGGTTCGGGTCGATGATATCCGCCTTGGCGCAAAGCGATGCCATGTGCTTGGCAAAGGCTTCATCGAATGCAGGGTAGAGCTTGCCGTTGTCGCCCATTGCCGGGTCTACAAACTTCAGCGCACCTTCGCCGAAATCGGCAAAGAACTGCTTCATCATATCAATCTGCTCAAAAGAGCCGAGGTAGCCGGTGTAGAGCGCATCAAACTTAAGCCCTTCCTCTTGCCAATGCTCGCTGATCGGTTGAATTTGGTCGCTTAAATCCTTGAAAGTAAAGCGGCTGAACATGGTGTGGGTAGAGAGCACTGCGGTCGGGATGATTGCCGCTTCCACACCCATGGCGGAAATAATCGGCAGCGCCACGGTTAAGGAGCACTTGCCGTAACAGGAAATGTCTTGAATTGTAACGATTTTTTTCATAGTTTAACCCCCTTTTTTACGGAGAGTGGTGGTAACGAAGGTTTGCCTCACAATTCTATCTTTTCGCACAATCAGTACGTTAAAATCAGTCCATTGGCGTCAGCCATATGAACTGATTTTGCCTTCTTCTTGCACAAAAATATAGAATTTGAGGTGCGAAGCAGTTAATTTTGTCTGATTTTGCTCAGATTGGCAATTTAAAAATGTGCGAATACTCCGCGTATTGGCGCATTTTTAAAATGTTAAGATGAGTGAAAGCAGACAAAATGAACCTAACCTTTGTTACCGCCACTCTCCGTATTATTATACGCCAATGTGACAATATTGAAATACCCAAATTAATATAATTTTATAAGGTCAGATTTTGCATTAACAAAGTGATACTTGATTTAAATAATAATTAATGTATAATAATAGAGATATATGTTCCATTGAAGGAGAAACAATGTTAGAATTAAAGAATGTTTCGTTTTCCGTAGAGGCGGAAAGCGGTGAAAAAGAAATCATCGACAATGTCAGTTTGAAGATTGATGAGCGCTTCGTGGCGCTGACAGGGCCCAACGGCGGCGGCAAGAGCACCCTGGCAAAACTGATTATGGGTATCTACAAACCCACTGCCGGTTCCATCTATTTTAACGGCGAAGACATTACCGAAAAATCGATTACCGAGCGCGCGAATATGGGCATTACCTTTGCCTTTCAGCAGCCGGTGCGCTTTAAGGGCATCACGGTTTCGGATTTGATTACGCTTGCCAGCGGCAAAAAGCTCAACACCGCGCAGGTGTGCAACTACCTTTCCGAAGTGGGGCTGTGCGCGCGCGACTATGTAGATAGAGAGGTCAACGAAAGCCTGTCCGGCGGTGAACTCAAGCGCATCGAGATTGCCATGGCAATGGCAAGGGGCACGGAACTGACTGTGTTTGATGAACCCGAAGCGGGTATTGACTTGTGGTCGTTTAAAAACCTCATCGGCGTTTTTAAGAAGATGTACGAAAAGACCAACGGCTCAATTATCATCATCTCCCACCAAGAGAGAATTCTTAATATTGCCGACCGCATTATTGTCATTGCCGACGGGAAGATTGCGGATGACGGCAAGGGGAAAGACCTCTTACCGCACTTATTAAACACACAGAATGCAACCGGCACCTGCACAATACTCAAAAATAAAGTAGAAATGGATTAAATTATGGCACTGGATACAATGCAAATGAATCTGCTTAAAACCATCGCCGATTTGGAAAAAGTTCCAGACGGTGCTTATAACATCCGCCTTGACGGCGGCTTGGAGAGCAGAAATAATACAGAAAACATCACCATTCAAACCAAGGCGGACAAGCCGGGGATTGATATTTACATCAAAGCCGGCACCAAAAACGAGCGCGTGGATATTCCCGTGATTGTTTCCAAAACGGGGCTGAAAGATTTGGTGTATAATGATTTTTATGTCGGCGAAGGTGCCGATGTGCTTATTGTTGCCGGCTGCGGCATTCATAACGACGGCAGCGAAGCGAGCCAGCACGACGGCATTCACGCTTTTCACCTTGCCAAAAACGCAAAAGTCAAGTATGTCGAAAAGCATTACGGCGAAGGTGAGGGAACAGGCGAGAGAATACTCAACCCTACTACCGAAATCGATATTGCCGAGGGCGGCTATTTAGAGATGGAAACCGCGCAGATTAAGGGCGTTGACTCAACAAAGCGCGTGACCCGAGCCGTGCTTGCCGACAAAGCGACTTTAATCATTCACGAGAAGATTATGACCCACGGCAAGCAGAGCGCCGAAACCGATTTTGCAGTGGATATGAACGGCGAGGACTGCGGCGCGCATGTGGTTTCCCGCTCCGTGGCAAAAGATAACTCCCACCAGCACTTTACTTCGCTTATCAACGGCAATAATCAGTGCAACGGTCACACCGAGTGCGATGCGATTATTATGGATAGCGCGAGTGTGACTGCCGACCCGAAACTGACTGCTAACCATGTGGAGGCTTCGCTCATTCACGAGGCGGCAATCGGCAAAATTGCCGGCGAGCAGCTCATTAAACTGATGTCGCTTGGCTTGAGTGAAAAAGAAGCGGAAGAAGAGATTATTAACGGCTTTTTGAAGTAAAGGTATGATACAAAAAATGCTTTGCGCAGCGTGCAAAGCATTTTTTTTTGCGCAATGCGCAAAAAAGAGCGCAGTGATTATATTGAGCGGCATAACTGTTATCACTCCACACTCCAAATATAAAATAACAAAAAGTGACTTTTCACGCAAATAAGAAAAGAGCTTTATGCAGGTGGGGACGGTTCTGTGTCTCGGCAGAGCAAGACACAGAACCGTCCCCTGTCACCAAGAGCAAGACACAGAACCGTCCCCTGTCACCAACAAAGAAAAACACCGTTTTTGATACAATTCAAAACCGGTGTTCTTTCAATGAAATCCGTTCTGCGAACGGGTGAAATCTTCACTAAAGTTCGGATGAAATCCCGGAGGGTGACAGGTGACAGCGGAACCGTCCCTCTGTCACTCCATTTTTTAACAATAAAGCCGCCGTTAATCGGCGGCTTAAAAACATATTAAAAAACATATTCTATTGTGGTATCACCACTGTCACCACCGTGCCGCCGCCTGCGCGGGGCGCGATTGTGAGGGTGCCGCGGCACATCATTTTCAGTCGCTCTTTGATATTGGCAAGCGCAACGTGCGGCTCATTGTTGTCGTTTTCCGTGAAGCCCGGTCCCGTGTCCTCCACGGTGATCTCGCTGCCGTTTTCGGTTCCGCGCGTTTTTATCGTTATGTGCAGAGGGCTGAGCTCGGGGTCAAGTCCGTGCTTAATAGCGTTTTCCACAATCGGCTGGAGTGTCAGCGGCGGGATTCGGAAGCGTGTGTGCGGCGTGTCAAATTCTATGAACAAATTGTCTTCAAAACGGGTTTTCTCAACCGCAAGGTAGGCGCGCGTGTGTTCAAGTTCTTCCGTAAAAGGCACGGTTTGGTCCTTTGCAAGCGCCGTGAAATTCTTTCGCAGATATGTTGTAAAGTCAAGCGTGATTTTCTGTGCTTTTTCGGTATCCTGCGCAATCAAATAGTAAATGCTCATCATTGTGTTGTAGATGAAATGCGGGCGCATTTGCAGCACGCTGATGCTTGCCCTTTGCTGTGCAATTTCCTCCTGTTGCCTGAGATGGTCCTCTATCTGTCCCGCTAAAATAAGACCGAACATGGAAACGGCGGATAATACCGTGCTGATGTCAATGAGTGGGGTAACGTCCGTAAAGGTGTGCACGAACATCGCAACACTCAGCGGCAGTATGGCGATAAGAAAGCCGAGAAAATATCTGCGTGAAAGCAGTCCACGCCAGCGGATTAAGCTAACGAGATTGAGTATCATGATGGCATTGAGCGGAACAATCAGCAGCGGGAACCAAGCTCCGCGCTGAAACTGTGCGTTTGGTGTTATGTAGTAAATATGCTCTGTAAAAAATGTGCTTACGAGCAGAACAAAATATACTGCCCAAAAGCCCAGTACAGTGCGAAACAGAGGGCTTCTTTTTACCACTTTTTTGCAGCAGTTGAGCAGGTAAGCCGTCAGCATCGGCAGCGGCGCCGAGAGCAGCAGGCATTCAACAAATCCAAAGATTCTTTCTGCCGTTTCACCCGAATACGGTAACAGAAGCATATCGGCAAGGCTGACAAGGCTGCACAGTAAAAGAACCGCAAAGTATGCAAGGAAAAAACGCTTGCTCCATTTGTCGAGAATAGGAACAACGATGGTTAGCCACATTCCGAGCAGGGCAATTAAAAGTGCTGCGCTGATGACGGAAAAAGTGAAAACGGTGAACCATGTAATCATCCTACCATCTCTCCCTGCTTCTGCTCCACAATGCCCCAAATCGGATAGCGAAGTCGGCTGAGCTCTTCTCTTATGCCGTCGGCAGTGAGCGGCTTGAGCATAAATCCGCTTGCGCCCGTTTTCCATGCATCAAGTGAATATTCGGAATAGGCGGTAAGATAAATCACGTTCGTTTTAGGGTTGCATTCTAAAAGGTCTTTGCAAACGTCAAGTCCGCTTGTCATTCCCATTTCGATATCAAGAAACGCCAAGTCAACCTTGTTGTTTTTTGCGTATTGGACAGCGTCCGAAGGCTTTGTAAAGCCCGTAACCTCAGCGTTTGGTATTACGCTCTTTATTATCGGAATACCGCCGTTAAGGATAATCTTTTCATCGTCAACGATGATAACGTTCGGAATTTCATTACCGTCACTCATCAGCACGGAAATATCTACATCAAGACATTTAGCGATTTTAACCATCATTTCCGCATCAGGCATACGGGTGCCTTTCTCCCAATACGACACAGCGGATTTGCTGACAAATAGTTTTTGCGCCAACATTTCCTGCGTAAGCCCCATTTCCTTTCGTTTTTGCTTCAGTATCTGCGGTAATGAATTTTTCATCGTTATACCTCTATATCTTATTCGTCAAATAGCATTATACAAAAACAAAAGAACAAAAACAAGAAAAAAGTTGACATTCTGTTAACTTCTATTGCATTTCATAT
>JAFRJB010000105.1 GCA_017432485.1 Clostridia bacterium | reverse complement strand
TCTATGTTGAAAACCATGCTCCATTTTTGGGGTAAGGGGAAGTTATATCCTCAATTTTCAAAAATTTAAATTTCATCAAAAAAACGAAGGCTGTGAAGCCACGCAATTAAAAACTATTGCGTTTTTTCACAGCCCCTTTTTTTACTGCCAATCGGGCTTTGTATACAGACTGATTGGCTCATGTGTAATTGGCTGCAAAAAACACACCTGCCCGCAGTGCAGGCACTGGTGGTCGATGGTGTCGCTCGCCGTGCCGTACATCGTGTCGCCGACCAGCGGGTGCCCGATGGCGGCAAAGTGCACGCGGATTTGATGAGTTCTGCCGGTTTCCAGGTTGATTTTGAGCAGGGTGCTGTCTTTTCGCTGCTCGACTACCTCGTAGTGCGTAACGGCGCGCACCCCCTCTGCCCCCACGCGGCGGGTGATTTTGCGCGCATCCGCGCGCTCAATCGGCAAATCAATCGTGCCGCTGTTTTCAATCTTACCGCATACGAGCGCAAAGTAGGTTTTCTCTAAACTTTCGCGCAGTCTGCCCGCAGCAAGGCGATTAAGCGCAATGACCACCAAGCCGGTGGTATCTCTGTCAAGGCGGTTCACGGCTCTAAAGGTGCACGCCTTCCCCGCTTGTTGCAAATAAAAGGCAACGGCATTCGCAAGCGTATCACCCTGGTGGTTGCGGGTCGGGTGGCAAACGCGAAAGGCTGCTTTATTGACCACGAGCACATCGTCGTCTTCATACACCACCTGCAGCGGCATGTCGACCGGTTCAATGGCGCTTTCACCAAGCGGGATATTGACAGTCAATGTGTCTCCCGCGCGCATCACGGCGGTGGTTTTGGCGTGCTCCCCGTTTAAGAGGATACCCTGCTCTTGCTGCCGCAGTGCGGTAATCAGGCGCGCGGAATACCCCTCCCTGCCCTTTAAAAAGGCAAGAATGCTTTGCTCTTCTTCAATTTGGTAAGTAATTGTTCTAAACATCATTTCAAATAAAATGTGGAGAGTGGAGAGTGAAGAGTGGAGTTGTGGTGGCGAAGCAATGCTTCGCATTATAATTGCGCGTTCGTTTTTTCGAACTCGTGTCTCTTATTCAAAAAGGGCGGATAATATCCGCCCTACTGAACACTGAACGCTGAAAGCTGAAAACCGAAGAATAAAAAGGTACACCTTTTTATTCTTCGCCTGCAAACTGTGCATTATACAGTTCGTAGTAAAAGCCTTTTTTCTCTAAAAGCTCTTGGTGGTTGCCGGTTTCCACAATCTGCCCGTTGTTCATCACCAAAATGGTGTCGGCATCGCGAATGGTGGAAAGGCGGTGCGCAATGACAAAGCTTGTGCGGTTCTGCATCAGGTTAAGCATTGCTTTTTGTATTTGTACCTCGGTTCTCGTATCGACCGAAGAAGTCGCTTCATCCAAAATCAAAATTTTCGGGTCGGCGAGAATGGCTCTGGCAATCGTCAGCAGCTGCCGCTGCCCCTGCGAGACATTGGAGCCTTCTTCCTCAAGCACCGTATCGTAACCCTCGGAAAGGGTTTTGATAAAGTGATTGGCTCTGGCGGACTTGGCGGCTTCCACAATTTCATCGTTGGTCGCGCCGAGTTTACCGTAGGCAATATTTTCGCGAATGGTTCCGCTAAAGAGCCAGGTGTCCTGCAGCACCATGCCGAAGGTGGAGCGCAGCTCTTCGCGGCTGATATCGGTAATATCCACATCATCCACCAAAATCTGCCCGCCGCGCAACTCATAAAAGCGCATTAAGAGGTTAACTATCGTGGTTTTGCCTGCACCGGTGGGGCCGACAATCGCGACTGTCTGCCCGGGCTCGACAACCAGGTTCATGTTTTCAATAAGCGGTTTATCCTCTTGGTAGCGGAAGCGCACATCGCGAAATTCCACTTTCCCTTTCACATCACCGAGTGTGGCGTTAACCGTATCGGGAATTAATTCTTCTTCATCGAGCAGGTTGTGCACGCGCTCGAAGGAAGCGAGCGCACTCTGCAACTGATTGAGCGTAGCGGAAATGTTTTGAATGGGGAAGGTAAAGAGTTTGGAGTAAACCAAAAACGCCGTAATGTCACCCACATTAATTTTGCCGCTGATGCTCAGCACACCGCCAACCACACAGATGAACACAAAGACCAAATTATTGACCGCATCATTGAGCGGCATTACCAAGCCTGTCATCGTGTGCGCAAGCTGCGTAGAGCGGCGCAAATCTTCATTAATCGCGTTAAATTCTTCTACACTCTGCTCTTGGTGGTTAAAGACCTTCACAAGCTTGTGAGCGGTATACATTTCTTCCACATGCCCGTTAATTTCACCGGTCTGCTCCCACTGGCGCGAGTGGTACTTTTGCGAGCGCTTGGTAATGGCGCTGGCGATTAAAGAGCATATCGGCAGCGCCAGCACCGTAATCAGTGCGAGGGTGAAGTTGGTCACAAACATCATCACCATGACGCCGAGAATGGTGACAACCGCTGCAATTAACTGCGTGATGCTCAAATGCAGGCTGCGCGAAATATTATCCATATCATTGGTAATGCGCGAAAGCACATCACCCTTGGAAGATGAGTCAAAGTATTTGAGCGGCAGTTTGGAAAGCTTGGCATTGACTTCTTTTCTGAGCTTAAAGACAATGCGCTGCGAGAGCCCCGCCACGGTGTACTGCTGAATGTAGGTCGCAATACAGCTGACCACATAAACGACTGCAATCACCGCAAGTAACTTCCAAACACCCGACAAATCGTAGCCGCTGCCGGCAATTTTGGATTTGACCTGAACCTGCATTTCGGAAATGACACTGCCGAGCAGATTCGGGCCGAAAATGGAGAATACCGCCGTACCCGCCGAAGCGATGGCAATGATAATAAAGCCCCACTTTTCGGGTGCAAAGGTGTGCACCGCCTTTTTGAGAGCGCCCTTAAAATCTTTGGCGCGCTCGTTCGGGTCGTGCTTATCCTTATTGCGCTCAAGCGCTTTTCTGGCGCGCGCTTTGATGGTATTTTCGCTTACAAAATTCTTTCTCTTAGCCAAGTCTCTCCACCTCCTCGGAAGAAATTTGGCTTAACGCAATTTCCTGGTACGCTTCGCAGCTTTCCATCAGTTGCGTATGGGTGCCGATGCCGGCAATTTTGCCTTCATCGAGCACGATAATTCTATCCGCATCCATAACGGTATTGATGCGCTGTGCCACAATAATGATATTCGAGCGGCTGCAGTGCTCTCTTAACGAGGCGCGCAGCGCGGCATCGGTCTTGAAATCGAGCGCGGAAAAGCTGTCGTCAAAAATCAAAATTTCCGGCTGCTTTATGACGGCGCGGGCAATCGACAAGCGCTGCTTCTGCCCGCCGGAATAGTTCTTACCGCCTTGCGAAACAAAGGCTTCCAGCTGCTCGGGCTTGCGGCGCACAAAGTCCTCCGCCTGCGCAATGGAAAGTGCCTGCCACATATCCTCTTCCTCGGCATCGGCTTTGCCGTAGCGCATATTGTCGGCAATTGTGCCCGAGAAGAGGTACGCCTGCTGCGGAATTAAGCCGATTCTTTCGCGCAGCTCGCCAAGCGGCACATCTTTAATATTCACACCGTCAAGCGTGATGCTGCCGGCGTTGACATCGAAAAAGCGCGGAATTAAGTTAACCAGGGTGGATTTACCGGCACCGGTCGAGCCGATAATCGCGGTAATCTCCCCTGCCCGGCTCTCAAAACTGATTTTTTGTAAGACCGGTTCTTCCGCATCGGGGTAGCAGAATTTGACATTGTCAAAAACCAAGTGCACATCGTTGGTCTCTTCAAAATGCTTGGGCTCTTCGGGCTCGCAAACGCTGATATCGCACTCCAAAACAGCATTAATTCTCTTGGCTGCCACTTCGCCGGAAGGAATCATCACAAAGATAGCGGATGCCATACCGACACCGGCAATCATCAAGAGAATGAAAATCATAAACATCTGCAAATCATACACACTTGTGGAAAGCTTTGCAGGGTCGGTCAATTTGTCAATATCTTTGGCGCCGAACACCATAATAATACCCAGCATCGAGTAAAGCACTAAGTAGGCAATCGGAATAACCACCGCAAAGAGCCTGTAAATTTTCAAGCTGATTTTGGTTAAGTCGGTGTTGGATTCATTAAACTTTTCATCTTCAATCGGCTCGCGATTGAAGGCGCGGATAACGCGGATGCCGGTCAATTTTTCGCGCACAATGCGGTTGATAATATCGACCTGCTTGCGCTGGCGATCAAACATCTTTTTGGTCGCTCTGAAGAGCAAAAAGACTGCCACGCCGACCAGCGGCAGCGAGCAAAGCACAATCGCCGCGAGTTTCGCGTTGTACATCAGGCTGAGCACAGCGCCGCCCACAAAGAGAATCGGGGCGGGAATGAGCAGCTTGATGATGCCGAGCACCAGCTCTTGGAGCTGCTGAATGTCGTTGGTGGTGCGGGTAATGAGCGAAGCGGTGCCGAACTGCTCGTGCTCCTGCTGGCTGAGCGCGGTGATTTTTTCAAACACGCTCTTGCGAATACTCGCGCCGAAATTGGCAGCGGTCTTGGCGGAAAAATAGTTGCCTAAAATACCGACAACACAGCCCGCCAGTGCCACCAGGCACATCACGATACCCATGCTCAGCACATAGCTTTGGTCGCCCTTGTCCACACCGTTTTCCAGAATTTTGGAAACCACGGTCGGCAGCGCCAGCGTGATGAGGTTTTGCAGGCTCACCAGCAGCATCGCCGTGACGGCATAGCGCTTACAATGTTTTAGATACTTAATGAGTTTTAACATAATTATCCTCTTTAAGATGATAGATAAACTGATAATAGCACACTTTTATAAATATTACAAGAAAAATAAGGATTTGCCCGGCAAATCCTTATTTTTCAGTGTTCAGTATTCAGTTAGCGGTTCGGTTTACCGAACCGCCATTGAAAGGCGAGGCGCAGCCTCGCAACTGTTGCCTGTAGCCTGTAGCTTGTTGCCTGATTAATGAAAACGCCTGCTTTCTAAAAGCAGGCGTTTTCCATAAATCTGTAGTAAAACTGTATATCGCATTCAACGTCACTGACCTTGAAATATTCATTGACATTGTGCATACCGGCGCGGTAGGCGGCATCGGTCACATGGGGGCTGAATTTCATTGTGCAGTGCGTGAGCGCATCGTAAAACTTTGAGTCTGTCCCCGCCACAAAGGGGAAGGGCGCGGTTACCCCGCCGGGGAATACTTCCGCCACGCTCTTTTGCATCATCTTCCAACCGAAAGAGTCCAAGTCGCTCATTGAGGTCGGCTCGTGCTGCCCTTTTTCCTGCAGTTCCACCGTATACTTGGGGCCCAATACTTTTTCCATATGGGTTTTAACATCTTCCACCTTTTCACCTAAGTTGACGCGGCAGTTGACAATCGCATAGCTTTCATCGGGCATGACATTCGCCGCATCGCTGCCGTGAAGCACCGTAAACGCCATGGTTGTGCGCAGCAGTGCCGCGACCGACGGACTGATGCGCAATAAAATCGGTTTGACCAGCGGTCTTAAAATATCGGCATTTGCCATCAGCAGCCTGAAACCGAACTTTGCCTTGGGGCAAACGGCTTTAATAAGCATATTCACCGCCGGGGTAAAGCGCGCTTTCATTTGGTGCTTATTGAGTTTGGCAACACCCTTTGCCAAGGTCACTGCTGTCGTCTCCTTGGGCGGCATTGCCGCGTGACCGGCTTCGCCTTTGACCGAAATTTTGGCATTTACCCAGCCTTTTTCACACACGCCCACGAGCGCAAGCGGGCCTTCAATCCCAATCATCGAGGCATCCAGCAGGTTCATCCCTTCATCAAAGATAAATTCAAACTCGACACCTTCGCTTTGGAGCACCCGGCACATCGCCTGGGCGCCCTCGCCGGCAAACTCCTCATCGTGACCGAAGCAGAAATACATCGTGCGCGCGGGCTGCTTGCCCTGCCGCAGGTGCATTTCGGTCGCTTCAAAAATGGAAACGAGCTGGCTTTTCATATCAAAAGAGCCTCTGCCCCAAATGCAGCCATCCGCAATTTCGGCACTAAAGGGCGGGTATTTCCAACCCTCTTCCTGCGGCGGCACGACATCCTGGTGCCCCATAAACATCGCGGGTTTGAGGCTCTTGTCGCTGCCCTCAATGCGGTACATCAGCGCGTATTTGTCTATCACGCGCTTTTGCGCCTTCTCGTGAAAAAGCGGGAAGGTTTTTTCCAAATACGCCTGCAAATCCAAAAAAGGCTTATCGGGAATGGTTTCATCGCGCATCGAAATCGTCGGGATGCGAATGGCTCCCTGCACTTTTTTTACCGCATCATCCAAATCAATCTGCGGTTTTTCGTAAGGTTCCGGCGCGGCAGCCGTGTCTTTAACCAACAGCGCGCGGATGATGAAAATGAGTAGCAGCACCGCAATACAGGCTAAAATAATATAGAGAACTATCATTCTTTTTCCCCTTCAAAATATTCTACCCTCAATTATATTCTTTTAAAAAACTTATTGCAAGTAGTTATTGAAAAAGCACTCTAAATATACTACAATATTAGTAAGTTTTTTGAAGGAGGCGGCACAATGAGAATTGCACCTTTAGAGTATGAACAGGCAAGCCCCCGCCAGAAAGAGCTGTGGGATGCGCACGAAAAAGAGCACATCATCACCAACATGAAGCGCACGCTTTTAAAATCCCCCTACTGCTTTGAAGTGATGATGGAGTGGTACCCGCTTTATGCCGATGTGGCGGCGATTGAAGGGGTCGGCGAACTGGGCGCGGATATTTTTTCCTACGCCATTTCTTCGGAAAATGACTGCTTAATTTGCGAGACCTTTTTCAGAAAAATACTCCTGGATGCCGGCAGAAATCCGGATGCACTGGATTTGAGCGAAAAAGAGCGCCTGCTCACCGAATACGGCAAAGCCTGCGTGCGCCAGCCGGTCAAGGTCAGCGACGAACTCTACGAAAAAATGCGCGCGCACTTCAGCGAAGAAGAGATGATCCTCTTAACCACCTTTGCGGGCATGATGATTGCGACCAACCTCATTAACCACGCACTGGCGGTCGACCTCGACCAGAGACTTATCGGCTACGAAAAGAAAAAGTAGGCAACAGGCTACAGGCGACAGGCAACAGCAGGTTCGGTAAACCGAACCTTCCAATTCGGAATGCGGAGTTCGGAATGATGCGGAATTAAAGGGCGACACATTCGCACTTGTTCCGCTTCTCTCTATTTGTAGGGTTCGGCGCCCTCGACGAACCGCCATTAAAATGCGAGGCATAGCCTCGCCACCACCATTCAACATTCAACATTCAAAATTCAACATTCAAAATGAGAAAAGGATAAAAACTATGGCAAAAGAATTTGAAGGAAAAGTTGTTTACATTACCGGCGCGGCAAAGGGGCAGGGCAAGGCGATTGCTCTTGCGTTTGCCAAAGAAGGCGCCGATATCATCGCCTTCGACTTGGGCGAAAAAATCGAGTACCCCGCCTACAATGACGGCTCGAGCAAAGATTTGGAAGCACTGCAGGCGGAGATAGAAGCGCTCGGCAGAAAGTGTGTGATTTACGCGGGCGATGTGCGCAATGAAGCCGACTGCAAAGCGGCAGTCGAAAAAGGTGTGAAGGAACTCGGCAGGATTGATATTTTAATCAATAACGCCGGCATTTGCGCCTACGCTTTTGCCGATGAAATGAAAGAGAGCGAGTGGGATGCAGTCATGGACATTAACGCCAAGGGCGCGTGGTTGACCGCTAAACACGTTATTCCCGTGATGAAAAGCCAAGTTAAAAACTATGTCAAGGGCGAAAGCTACGGTGTGATTATCAACAACTCCTCGATCGGCGGGCTGCGCGGTATGCGGCGGCTCTCGCACTACGCGGCATCCAAATGGGCACTGACCGGCATGACCAAGAGCTGGGCGCTGGAACTGGCGCCTTGGGGCATTCGCGTTATCTCCATTCACCCCACGGGTGTCAACACCCCGCTTAACGACGGCATCGCCGCCATGGAGGGCAAAACCCCCGAAGAAATTGCCGAAGCGAGCGCGGGCAACTTAATCCCCGTGCCGTGGATTGAGAGCGAGGATGTGGCAAACAGTGTGCTCTTCCTGTGCTCGGATAAAGCCAAATATGTTACCGGCAGCCAGTATGTGCTGGATGCGGGACTGTTAACGGTTTAAAAAAGGAGGCTCAGCCTCCTTTTTTAAGTGATGTTTGCCTAATGGCAAATGATGTTGCCAAGCAATGATGTTTGCGCTATGCGCAAGTGATGTTTGTGCTGCGCACAAGTGAAGGGCGGGGCACCCGCACCCGGTCCGCTTCGCTCTAATGAATTCTTACAGACAAAACATCAGCGAGTTCGCAAAAGCGAACTCGCTGATGTTTTTTATAATTCGGGTGAGGGCAGAGCCCTCCCACCATTAGCGCCATAGGCGCGACTTCATTCGCGTAGCGTCTTCATTAACGCAGTGCCTTCATTAGCCCGAAGGGCGGCTTCATTCCAAAGTAAAAACCAATCATTTGGTTTTTACTTTCACCGCTTTGCTCCAAGCCGAGAAATAGTGCGTGCCGTCTACTGTTTTGTAGGTGCGGATTCTGACATAGTAGCCCTTGTTGGCGCTCAGGTTCTTGAGCGTTGCTTTAAAGGTTTTATTATTTTTAATGGTCAGTCTCTTATAGCCGCTGAATTTCTCATTGGTGGCGTATTGAATCTGGTAGCCGGTCACACCGTCCACTTTGCTCCAGCCGGCTGTGAAGGCTTTCTTTGCCGCCGCCACGCGCAGCGTGGTATTTTGCGGCACAATCGAGAAGGTCAAAGTCTTGCTGCCTTTATAATTGCCGCTAAAGCGAATAACGGCGCGCGCTTTGCCGATGGCGACATTGTTTTGGTAAGTAACTGTATAATCCTTCCCCTTTGTGAGCACCTTGCCCTTGCTGTCTTTGACCGTCACCGCCGGGGTGAGTGCCTTGCCGCTGTAGGTCATTGCGGTTTTGGCAAGTGCGAAAGTCTGCGGTTTATCTATCACTTCAGCGGCAGCCGCTTTGTCGCAGCGCGCGCAGGGGTGGGTGATTTTGCCGTTGGCAGTCGGCGTTGCGGGTGTGACAACGCTGCGGTATTGGTGCCCCTGTGCCGGGAGCACTTGGGTGTAAGTTTGCCCGCAATCGCAGGTAAAGGTCGCTGTGCCTGCCTCGGTGCAGGTCGGCAGCGCCGTGACTTCACCGAAATACCGGTGCCCGGTTGCGGGCAGCACTTCCGGAGCCCTGAGCACCGCTCCGCAAAGTTCGCAGTGACTGCCGCCGCTCATGCCGCTTGCAGTACAGGTCGGCGCCGTGCCGCTGTCCGCCACTTCGCTGTGCCCTGTCGCGGGAATGACTTGCTGCGCGCTCAGCACCGCTTTGCAAACAGAGCAGTGGCTGCCTTCCGTCAAGCCGCTCTCGGTGCAAGTCGGCGCGATGGCGCTGTCCGCCACCTCTCGGTGCCCCGCAAAATGCGCCGGCAATATAATCGTATGCACTTCTCTTAACCAGGTGTTGCCGCTCTTGCGCAACGCTGTGAGGGGGTTGACAATGACGGAATAGGTGCTCTGCACACCCTTATCGCCTTCCGGCTCAATGGCAGTCCCGAGTGCGCTGATGACATAGCCGACCCCGTTTTCGCTGCCCAGATAGACCATCGCATGCCCCTCCATATAGAGCAGCGCGCCGATGGGCATGGTTTCTAAGAGTGCTTGTTTTTCGCTGTCACTGAGGGCGCTGACATCCTTTTTAGTGCCGGGCACATTGCGTTGGTAGGTCGTGTTTCGCGGTATTTTAAAGCCGAAGCAGCGGTACACATCTCTTGTGTAGAGCGTGCAGTCCATCGCATCGAGCATGCCCGACCAGCCGTAGCGGTCGCCCAGGCAGGAAAGCGCGACCTTGGCAAGGTTTCTCTCGGTAAACGCCGGGAAGCCGATGCTCACACCGGCATTTTGCGAAATCAGCGCCGGTTGCTTCACATAGTTGCCGGCTGCATCCCTTGCCGGGAGGTAGACCGTGTAATTATTCCACGCATTTCTCTCGCCGAGACTCGCGGGAATCTCCGCGGCGGGAACGAGTTTTAACACCGCACCTAATGTCAACTTCACCTCGGAAGTCAGCGGCAGGGTCTTGCTTTTTTCCGTGATGACTTTATTAGAGGTGACCACCAGGATATCTTTGCTGTTTATATCATATTTCCAGGCATCCAGCCACGCGGCGCGGTCGGCGCAAATGGCAAGGTTTTGGGCGTTCACCCAGCCGAACAGGTGGTCGAATAAAACATAGTAAAAGGTCTCGCCGCCGACTTCGCACTTCTGCAGCACCAGGCAGGGGTCACCGACTTTGAGGGCTGTGTTTTGCGACTCGCTGTCGGGGTCGGTCGCGCTGTAGCCGATGATATCATCGCTCGGCAGCCCCATGACATTCGCCTGTTTGGTGCAAATCGCATAGAGCATATCCATTTCTCCGCCCGACCATGCTGTTTGCTCAATCGCAGTAATCAAGGCATCAAAGTAGGATTTGTCCAACTTTTCTCCCTCTAAATAGTAATTTCTTCTCAGGTCGTTTTTTGCGCTGTTAAAATAATCCGCCTCAACGGAAGCGATGAGTTTCGCCTTTTGGGAATCGGCATTGACCACGGGGGTTCTTTGCTCCACATCAAAGAGCATGGTGCCCGAAGCCTCCACCCCCGCGGCATTGTAGGCGGCGATTTCATCAAGAGTGAGCATCGTTTCATCGGCGGTTTCGCTCTTGTCTGCCCAGTAGGCGGGCGCGCACATTTCTTCGCTCACCCCGCCGAAATACTGCACATTGGCAAAAGCGCCTATGTTCAGGCACCCAAGCGCCAACACGGCTGCTAACAAAATAGAAATACTCTTTTTCATATCACCATCACCTTTTCGTTTGGTCTGTGTTCTTATTTGCTATCTATTCTTATCATAAAAGACTCACCGCAAAAATGCAAATGTTTTTCGTTTCCACCGGCTAAAAGTAGGGTAGGGGACGGTTCTTTTCCCTCTTTTTTAAAGTGAGGTAGAGAACCGTCCCCTACCCTAAGACTTACCGATGCGCTGAACCTGCACTTACCGATGCCCTGACACTTTCAACTTACCGATGCGCTGAACCCGCACACTGTCACTTTGTGACATCTCCTGACGGGAGCCCGTACCCTCTGTCGCCTATGGCGACATCACCTGACAGGTGCCGTCCCTTTTGTCGGCTTTGCCGACATTTCCCCACACTGTGGGGAATCACCCCTCGTCAAGGTGCTCCCTGTTAGGGAGACGTCACGCAGTGACAGAGGGTCTGGCGTGCGCTCCAAGCACGACAAGAAGCAGGCAAATTGAACATCGAACGAATTCGGTTTTTCTCTATCTTTCTTTTCTAATCAAGTGCGAATGTGTCGCCCTCAACTCCACTCTCCACTCTTCAATCTTTAAACTGAAAAAGGGATAGCCTCGCTATCCCTTTTTCTTATGCAATGTTATCCGACTTTGCGCCGTAGTTGCCTTCCTGGAGCACAATTGCCAAATCATCTACGGTGATGACACTGTCGCCGTCAAGGTCAATGACCGTGTTCGGTTTGCCGTAGTTAGCGCTTGCGAGCAGAACCGAAGCATCGCCAAAGCCAATCACATTGTCGCGGTTGACATCGCCCAGCGGCAATGTGTATGTGCCGAAGTTGGTCACTTCACCAAGCGCGTTATTGTAGGTTCCGATGCTGCGCGTCAGGCTGTTTTTCCGCGCCGCATAGACCTTGTAAACACCTATCTGCACACCTGCTTTGGTAAACACGCCGTTTTCCGCCGAGACACTGTATTGCGCTGCCCCGCTCTTGAAGATAAGAGTGGTTTCCGTGCCGGCAAACGCCGGTACAAGGTAGCGAATTTCGGCAGTGCCGCCGAAGTGGATAGTTGCCCCGGTGAGCGGTTCGTTATAATTTTCAATATGAATACTGCTCCACTGCATTTCGATGCCTGCATAGTAAACATCGCTCAATGCCTCGCAACCGTAGAAGGCATACACACCGACACTTTCTAAACTTTCGGGAAGGATTACCGTTTTTAAAGCGGTGCAGCCGAGAAAGGCATCATTACCGATGGTGGTAACCCCCTCGGGGATGGTGATATCGGTCAAAGAACTACAGTTTTGGAATGCATAGCCCTTCACGGCAGTAATATCTTTGCCGAGAGAAACGCTTGTCATATTGGAACAACCTGAGAATGCCGCATAGCCCACCGTGGTGACACCGTCCTCAATGATAACGGTTTTAATAAAGAAGTTGCCGTCAAAGGGAGAAGCCGACCAGTTATAGTCCTTCATCGCGCCCGTGCCGCTAATGGTCAGCACACCGGTGGAGGGGTTCAAATGCCAGCTGACATTTTCACCGCAGGTGCCGGAGCTGCTTTGCGGTTTCACATTGGTCAGTGCCGTGTTCTGGCTGCCGATGGTGATGGCATCCCAGTCCTCTTGGGTGCCGGCGTAGTTAACGGTATCTATCTTCGTGCAGTTCTGGAAAGCACCGTTTGCAATGGTTTCAACCCCTGTGCCGATGGTGACAGCCGTTAAATTGCTGCAGCCTGCAAAGGCTCTGGTTTCTAATGTGCTCACGCTGTCGGGAATGACCACTTCGGTAAGCCCCGTGCACTGCTGGAAGAAACTTGCGCCGATGGTCGTTAATCCGTTTTGGAAGGTGGCTCTCGCCAAATTCTCACAGTAGCGGAACGCATAACTGCCAAAGTTTGTCAGAGAAGCGGGAATCTCGACCGAAGTCAAGCCGCTGCAGCCTTCAAAGGCGTTGTTGCCGATAGAAGTTAAGCCGTAGTTTAACCCAACGCTTGTTAAACCCTTGCAGAGAATAAAGGCGCTGTTGCCGATGCTTGTTACGGAATAAGGAATGGTGATATTCTTTAAGCCGTTACAGCTGCGGAAGGCATTTTCGCCGATGCTTTCCAGCGTGGTCGGCAAATCCACAGCCGTAACAGTGCTGCAGTTTGCAAACGCCCAGCCGCCCACAGAGGTGATACCGTCACCAATCATCACTTTTTCTAAATTTTTGATGCTTTCAAAGGGTGAATCGGCGCTGTAGTCATACATATCGCCGCTGCCGTAAACAGACAGCGTTCCCGTGTACTGATTGAAAGAATAGTAAGCGTTGTCGCCGCACTGACCTGCAATGCCGTAATGAATGTTGGCATTTGTAAGCGGTTCGTTATGGCTTTCGATACTCATTCTGTTCCAGTCTGCATACCCGCCGCCGTAATAGACATCGGTTAGAGCGGGGCATATATCAAATGCATAAGCGCCGATGCTTGTGACATTGGTGCCGAAAACAACACGCTTTAAGTTCTTGTGATTATAGAGCGCTTCCTCGCCGATACGGGTGATACCGCTCTCAATCACAACGGTTTTCACATCATTTTTAATTGCCTTCCAGGGCGGCGCAACATCAGGCAATGCGCCGGTGCCGCTTATGGTTAAGGTGCCTGTGTACGGGTCAAAGGAATAAGAGAAATTTTCATCAGCCGGATAGGTGCCGGAAATACCGAAATGCTTGGTGGCATTCAAAAGTTCCGAGTTCCAATAAGGATTAATACTGATATTGTTCCACTCCGCTTCGGTGCCCGCATAATAGACATCACTGAAACGATTGCAGTCGTCAAATGCCTCATTGAAAATGGTTGTTATACCTGAACCGATGACAACTGTTTTCAAAAAGTAGCAAGCAGAAAAGGCTTTCTCACCGATAGCGGTTACTCCATCTTCAATAATAATAGTCGTTATCTCGTCTTTATACGCTCTCCAGGGGGCTGATTCCGTATCTGACAAAGCGCCCGTACCGCCGATGGTTAAGGTGCCGGTTTCCCAGTCAAAAGAATAGGTCAGGTTGTCACCGATAGTGCCGGTATTGTTGTTAATGCCGTAATGCCTCCCGGCATTATCAAGCGGTGCATTGTCGATACCGATATTCATTTGATACCAATCATATCTTGAGCCCGGATAGTATACATCCTCAAGCGCCTCGCAGCCGCGAAATGCATAATCGCCGATTTGCGTAACACTGTAAGGCACGGTTACGCTCTTTAAGGCAGTGTTGTTCATAAAGGCATAATTTCCAACACTTGTGACACCCGCAGGGATAACAATCGCTTCCAAGCCGGTGCAGCCGTCAAAGGTGCCGGCTTCAATTTCACTGATGCCCTCGGGCAAAACAACCTCTGTTAAGCCCGCGCAGTTGCAAAAGGCGTTGCCGCCTATTACCGTGATGCTTTCGGGGAAATAAATATTGGTAATCGAAGTATTCATAAACGCGCTCTTGCCGATAGTGGTAACGCCGTTTGAAATGGTAATGATGCCGATGCTCTCCCTGTAATCATCCCAGGGGGCATAGTCGCTGTCATAGTCATACATCGCGCCCGTGCCGGTGATGGTGAGAGTGCCGGTTTCGGTATTGAGCGAATAGTTCAGATTGTCACCGCACTTGCCCTTTATGTCATCCATATGCAGGGTGGCGCCGGTAAGTTCGCTGTTGTTTGCGGCGATGTCTATATCATCCCACTGCACCTGTGTGCCGGAGTAATAGACATCCGTAATCGCGCTGCAGCCCAAAAATGCGGAATTGCCGATAGCCGTGACACTTGCGGGAATAGAAACAATCCTTGCGCTCTCGTAGCCATAAAACGCATCGGCGCCGACACTTGTGACACCATCCAAAATGCCGATTCTGTCCACATCGTTGATATAGTGGCTGTAACCGGGATTGGTGTCAGTAAAATCATCCATTGCGCCCGTGCCGCCGATGGTGAGATTGCGGCTGTCGGGATTAAATTCAAACCAGACATTTTCGCCGCAGAAGCCGCTGTAGTAATGAATATTTGCCTTGCGCAGTTCATAATCAGATTTTTCACCGATATCATTTTCTTCAAAGTTTATTTTATTCCACTCCGACTGTGATTCGGGATATAATACATCGGTTATTGCTTTACAGCCTGCAAAAGCATTTGCTCCGACAGTTGTTAAGCTCTTTGGCAAAGATATGATTTTTAGGTCGCTGCAATATCTAAATGCAGTATTGCCAATCTCTGTTACGCCCTCGGGAATCACTATTTTTGTTAAACCGCGGCAGAGATTAAACGCGTTTTCATGAATGCTCTTGACCGTGTTAGGAATAACGGTATTTTTACAGCCTAATAACAAATCGTTGGTTTTGGTTTTAATCAATGCGTTGCAGTTACCGCGGCTGTCATAAACCGTGTTACCGCTTGTAACTCTGATAACACTCAAACCGGTGCAAGCGGAAAAAGCATCATCGGCGATATTGGTAACACCATTGGATATAACAATGGAAGTCAGACCGGTGCAGCCGTTAAACGCATTAGAATCTATCGTTGTTACACTGTTTGGTATGATAATGGAGGTTAGTGTTTTGCACTCCATAAAAGCCATATTTCCTATTGTTTCAACAGTCGTGGGAATAGTTGTATTTTTGCAACCCAAAAGCAATCTGTTAGCTTTTGTTTCAATAATCGCATTGCAGTTATTTCGGCTGTCATAATGAGGATTGCCGCTATCCACCTGAATACTTGTTAAACCGGTACAACCGAGAAATGCAGTAGAGTTAATCAAATATACAGTGCTCGGTATGGTAAGACTCGTTAAACTTGAACAATATGCAAACGCATCATTATATATATCTATCACACTATTTGGAATAGTGATGCTTGTTAAACCTTTACAATAATAAAATGCACCTGAATATATTTCTTTAACTCCGTCGGGAATAAACGAATTATCACAACCTTTGATTAGGGTGTCAGTAGATGTTCTAATAATAGCATTGCAATTTTCTCTACTATCAAAAGTAGTGTTGCCGCTTTCTACCTGAATACTTGTTAATCCGTTGCAAAACAAAAATGTGTCTGCACATATCTCATTAACATTTT
Organism: Clostridia bacterium; assembly: GCA_017432485.1. GTDB lineage: Bacteria > Bacillota > Clostridia > Oscillospirales > Acutalibacteraceae > RUG714. Next base: position 78,881 of record JAFRJB010000105.1, on the reverse strand, counting down.
TGGGAATATAGAGGCTTTCCAAACTACTACAGCCACAAAATGCATCAGGACCAAAACCTGTAAGGCTGTCCGGAAAAGAAATACTTTCCAAACTTGAACAGTTCATAAATGCTTCTTGCCCAATACCCATTAATCCACTTGGCAGTTTAACGCTTTTCAAACTACTGCAATCCCGAAAAACGTAATGTTCGATTCTTTCAACGCCATTCGGAATCGTTATGCTTTCCAAACGAGAGCACCCTTGGAAAGCCCAATCTCCAATAGCTATTACACTGTCGGGAATGCTAACGGAAGTTAATTCCTTACAATTAATGAATGCAGATAATCCGATAGAAGTAACCCCGTTTTCAATCGTTACAGTTTTTACCCCGCTTGTTTTTACGTAAAAAAGAGCATACGCCCACATACCACCCGTTCCGCTGATAACAAGCTCACCGGTAGAGGAATCGTATAAGTAATTAAGGTTATCACCGCACTTGCCGCTCATATCATATGCATGCGCCGTAAACGGGATAGCGGCAAACAGACTCACCACCATCACGGCGGTTAAAATGAGACTGATGATTTTTTTCATCTTTATACCCTCCATTCGCGAATACTCGCGCGTAATAGAATAAGCCACTATCTATCATAACAGTTTTTTTTACACTTGCACATCAGCCAATCGGCTGATTTTTTTTAAACCCTGCGATTTTCGCAGGGTTTTAAAAATGCGGAATGCGGAGTGCGGAATGCGGAATTAACGGTGGCGTTGCAAAGCAACACAAAATAAGGTAGGGGACGTAAGGTAGGGGACGGTTCTCTGCCTTACTTTAAAAAGGAAGGTAAAGAACCGTCCCCTACCCCACAAAATAAAGCGGGCGACCTGTCGCCCGCACTGAAAACTGAACTCTGAAAACTGAACACTAAAAAAAGGGTAGCTTAGCTATCCCTTTTTTTAATGACTATTCCCCGGCTGCGCGCTTCGCTGACAAGCTCGGTGCGCGTTTTAAAGCCGGTTTTTTCCATTAAATGCTGAATATGGCTCTTGACCGTGGCAAGCGAGACATGCTGCCGCTCGGCAATAACGGCATTGGTATCGCCCGTGGTCAATTCCTTGAGAATATCCAACTCGCGCTCGGTAAACTCGTGGTTGGTGGCATTGCCGATGTGCACTAGCGGTGTCTCATCGGGGTAGATGTGCTCCCCTGCCATCGTGCGCTCCATGACTTCCAGAATGCTGTTTTTCTGCCCGTCTTTATACCAGAAGGAGTCCACACCGATGCGCCTTGCCCGCGCCAGCCACGAGTACTCGGGCATCGAGGTGACAATGATGATTTTAGTGGCGGGGAATTCCCGCTTAATCTGCTCGGCAGCTTCCAACCCGCTCGCACCCAGCTCGGTCATCACATCCATCAAAACCAAGTCTACGCGGTTTTTTTGGCACACCGCCGGTGCGGCGGATGCATTGGAAACCGACAACAAATGGCGAAAGTTTTCGCTCGAGCGAATGTAGATTTCAAACAATTCGCGCGGCATTGCCTGGTCTTCCACAATTAACACATTGTAAGCCGTTGTTGGTCACCTCCTTATTTAGTGTTCAGTGTTCAGGGTTCAGTTTTCAGTCGGCGAGTTCGTAAAAGCGAACTCGCTATTATTATTATTATGCGTTGCAAAGCAACGCCACCTTAATTCAACATTCAACATTCAAAATTCAACATTATAATCATACACCGAAACGGCGCTTTTTACATCAGCCGTTTGGCTGATATATGCGCAAAATGAGTGTAAATTTTTCTCCGGCTTCCGCCGAAAGCTCTGCGCCCTGTTCTTTTGCAAGCAGCGCGATATTGGCAAGACCGCCCGCAAAGTGCACTTCCCCGCGCGGCAGCGAACCGTCATTGGAAAAGCTGCACAGCCATGCCTCGTTTTCCCGGGCAAAATCAATTTCCAGTGTTTTTGCCTGCGCGTGTTTGAGCGCATTAATGAGCGCTTCTTGAGCAGTGGTGAAAACTAACTCTTTTTGTTTGTCGCCAAGTTCCTGCGGCAGGTCTGCGCGCCACACCAGGTGCACACCGAGTGCCTGCGCCAAAGACTCAAGCGAAGCGATTTGCCGCTGCCCCTGTTTTTCATCCGCATCTCGGCAAAGCAGCAGCGCATTTTGCTCCCACAGCGCGAAAATATCATCGAGCGCCACAGTATCCGCCGTATCTGCCGCCATGGTCGAGAGCATCAGGCGGTTCATTTCATCGTGAATATTCATCTTTGCCTGCAGGATTTCCTGCCGCTTCACAGAATCATCGATACTGCGGTAATATTCCCACAGCTCGCGGTTTAATGCCGCCAAATCTTCTTTATCTTTTTCCAGCGCGCGGGTGGTCGCGTATTCGCGCGTAATGTCAGAAGCAATCATTTCATATAGGCGCTCCCCGTCCGCTTCCATTTCGCGGCTGACAAAACGCCACACCTTCCCATCGAGCGTCACGATATCCTCCCCGATTGCCGCGCGGAATTGATTACCGTTGAGCAGGGTTTGGTGCGTGAGCGCCGCGCACAGTTCATTCATACAGCGGTTGGAGAACAGTACGCGCCCGTTTTCCTGCCAGCAGCAGATGCCGCAGGGGATTTTATCTAAATATAACTTAATGGTGGCAGGGGTAATAAATGTTCTGTCAAAGTGCACATTGTAGCCGAATAACAGCCCCGCCGCCGCGGTGAGCACCACCATGGCAAGGAGCCAATACAGCCACTGCCACGCGCCCATTGCCGCGCTCAAAGCGGTAAGCTGCGCTGTGCCGCCGCACAGGGCAATATCAAATATCACCTGCCACAACAAGTAGGCGGGCGCAAACAACAGTAATGCCGCAGCAGTATAGCGGTAGCGCTTTCTGAGCACGGCAAGCACCCCGCTGCCGATATTAACAAGGCACAGCAGCAGTGCCCACAAAGCAAACAGCGCGCGAGGCAGCACCGCAAGCGTCGCAAAACTTATCATGCGCCGTCACCCCCTTTCGGGAGGGTGAAGCTTGAGTAAGTGACATTGTCTTCTTTCTCGCTCTCATATGACACCCCGGCAGCAGAGAGGCTCTGCTTTGCTGCCGCGGGCAGCGGCTGTGCCGCTGCTTCCATTGTGAGTTTAAATACTGTTTGATCTGCCTGCTCGGAGAGGTTGACAAAGGTGCCCTGCAGGCTCTCTTCATTGCCTTCCAGCAGGGTTTCAAACGCTTCAAACACCGCCAGCGCCGCTTCTGCCTTTACAGTGCCCTGCGCATTATTAATACATTCACCGGGAATGCCGCAGAAATTGAGGTAGCGCAGCACTTCCGCCACCGAGAGCCCCAGCTCACCGGCTTCAATCACACCGCTTTCTTCCGAAAGCAGCATCAAATTCGCGTAGCGCTTAATGTAGGCGCCGCGCAGGGTAATGCGCTTGCGCGCGGCATCTTTTTTGGCGGGGTCACTACTGCGCCGCGCTTCTGCCGCCAGGCGGGAAATCGCCTGCGACTGCTGCCATGTGCGCGCGGCAATGGTGTCGTACATGCGCGTGCGCTGTTCGACCTTGGTTTCTTTCTCTTTTAAAGCGTTGCTCAGGCGCGTCAATTCCGCCTCTTGCGCCAAGTTTTCTTTGGCTTCCGCCAACGCTTCATTTAAACCGTCGAGCGCGGTCATATCGTCTTGCCAAAAACCGTAACCGCCCGGCAGCGGCATTTTGTGCAATACCGTATGCGCCCCGATGCGCGCACCGTCTGCCAGCGCCACCTGCTCTGCGCTCAGCGGCACTGCCGCCGAAGCCTTATACACCGGCGCGCCCGTGCGGTCGGTAATTTGGGCGCCGATCGAGAATTTTTCAAAGAGCCTTGCATAGTCGGTATTGGTCGGAATCAGCCCCAACTGTATACAGCACTCCAGCACCGTAGCGGCCATAAAAATGAGCGCCTCGGGGAACTCGATGAGTTTGGTGCCGTTGAGTTTGGGCATAGTGTCGGTCTGCAACAGCACATGCAGCATCATACCGGTGATAAACGGAATCAATATCACCCACGCATGCTTTTTCGCGCTGCTGATGCGGCACTTAATAATTAAAATGATAATCCCCGTAATATACAGCGCATACTGCCAAACTATAACGACGTAAAACAAAAAGCCGTGGCTATACTGATTGTCCCAATCCTCAAAACCGGGCGCAAAGCGAAACACGAGCTGATGCAAATCGTTGGTCAGCACCAACAAAAGCAGCACCAATGTTACCGCGAGCACGGCATACCGCCCCTTCGGGGGGCGGAACGCCTCTTTGGGCGATACCAGCAGCGAAATATAAAACAACAACAGCGGCATCAGCAGCATCGGCACATAGTAAAGGTACCAGGTGTGGCGGGCGAGCACATCGCCCTGCGCAAAGGCACTGTATTTAATCCCGCGCAGCAAAATCAGCAGCAGCGCCATCCATGAAAGCAGCTTCATGTTCAGCGAAAGTCTGCCGGAGCCCGACACGCGGTGCGAGTAGTATAAAACCAGGCATACGCACAGAGTCAGCAAGTATATCGTAGAAACATTGCGGGTGGGAAAACTGTCGGGCAGGATATTCGCACAGGGGATAATACTCAGCGCCAGCAGAAAATAGTAAAGCGCTAAGTGTTTTAATGCGTTTTTGACTTCCTTCACGCGGGTATTCCCCCTTTCTCGGTTCTTGATAGCTATAGTATACCCGAAAACGGTATTACTTGCAAGGCGCAGCAGTGCGCCTTGCGCGATATATTTGCTTCCACCGGCTAAAAGTAGGGTAGGGGACGGTTCTTTGCCTTACTTAAAAAAAGAAGGTAAAGAACCGTCCCCTACCCTAGAACCGTCCCCTACCCTACAAAATAAAACGGACGACAAAGTCGCCCGTTTTGCTGTAACCTGTAGCCTGTTACCTGTTGCCTGATTTAGTTAGCCTGTGCAATCATTGCATCCGCAACCTTGAGGAAGCCCGCAATATTGGCGCCTGCCATGTAGTTGCCGGGCATGCCGTACATCTTGCTCTTTTCATCACAATTCTCGAAGATATCCTTCATAATTGCCTTGAGCTTGTTGTCGACTTCTTCGAAGGTCCAGGAAAGTCTCTCGCTGTTCTGGCTCATTTCGAGGCCGGAAACTGCTACGCCGCCTGCGTTTGCCGCTTTTGCGGGACCGTAGAGCATATTGTTGGCAAAGTATACTTCAATCGCTTCCGGTGTGGAGGACATATTGGAGCCTTCGCTCACGCAGTAGCAGCCGTTGGCAGCGAGTGCCTTCGCGCTCTCTTCGTCAATTTCATTTTGGGTAGCACTGGGCAGTGCGATGTCACAAGGAATCGTCCAAATGCCTTTGCAGCCTTCGTGATACTCGGCATCCGGGTGGTAAGTTAAGTATTCCTTAATTCTCTTTCTCTCGACTTCCTTGATTTGCTTAATCGCTGCAAGGTCCACGCCGTTTTTGTCGTAGATATAGCCGTTGGAGTCACACATAGCAACAACCTTTGCGCCGAGCTCGGTTGCCTTTTGGTGCGCATAAATCGCCACGTTACCGCTACCGGAAATGACAACGGTCTGGCCTTTGAAGGACTTGCCGTTGGCATTAAGCATATTTTCGGTGAAGTAGCAAAGACCGTAGCCGGTTGCCTCGGTTCTTGCCAAGGAGCCGCCGAAGGTTAAGCCCTTACCGGTCAAAACGCCGGCAAAAGTATTGGTAATTCTCTTATACTGACCAAACAGGTAGCCGATTTCTCTGCCGCCGACATTGATGTCGCCTGCGGGCACATCGGTATCGGGGCCGATATGTCTGTAAAGTTCGGTCATAAAGGACTGGCAGAAGCGCATAATCTCGCCTTCGCTCTTGCCCTTGGGGTCAAAGTCGGAACCGCCTTTACCGCCGCCCATGGGCAGGGTGGTCAGGGAGTTCTTAAAAATCTGCTCAAAGCCGAGGAATTTAATCACACCGAGGTTAACGGTCGGGTGGAAACGCAAGCCGCCCTTGTAGGGACCGATGGCAGAGTTAAACTGCACTCTGAAACCTCTGTTGACCTGAATTTTGCCGTTATCATCTACCCACGGAACACGGAACATAATCTGCCTTTCCGGCTCCACGATTCTCTCGATAACACCGCTTTCAATATACTTCGGGTCTTTCTCGACAACCGGCTGTAAAGACATCAGCACTTCTTTGGCTGCCTGGTGAAATTCCACTTCTGACGGGTTCTTTTCTTCAACCTTCTTTTGAATGCCAAGCAAATATTCGTTGGTAAGTTCCATTTAAAACACCTCACTTAAAAATTTCAAATTGCTTTTCTTTTCCCCCGAGTGAGCACCATAAAGATGCACTTTCTCAATGAAAAAATAAAATAACATAAAAATAATACTATACCAATTTTAAAATTGCAAGCATTTTTTGCAAGAGATAAACAAAAAACTTGCAAAAAACATCATTTTTTGCAAGTTTTTTTCACTTTTGTGAATGTTTTTTATTCTTTTCCCTTCAAAAGTGGCAATAATTCACGCACATTCTTGACTGCCGGCACACCGGGTGTCGACTGCCCCGCAAAGGAGCCGTAGTCCACCCAGACCACATGCATACCCGCGCCGAGCGCGCCCTGAATGTCATTGAGCGGGTGGTCGCCCACAAATAAGGACTCTTCGGGTGTGACACCGAGCGTTTGCATCGCGTATTCAAAAATGCCCTTGTCGGGTTTCCAAATACCGATATCATCGGAGACCACCGCCATATCAAACAAATCGCGAATGCCGGCGGTATCGAGCTTGGTGTTTTGCAAGAGCGAATTGCCGTTGGTCACCATGCCGAGCATATAGCCGCGCCGCTTGAGCTCCTGCAGCGTTTCCACACTGCCCTCAAGCATCACAACCGCTTTGCCGAAGCGGGAATTGAAGTCTTCAACCAAGTCCGCCAGCGGCGGTGCTTCTTTCCACCCCCACAATTCGACCATCTCCGGCCAATACTCTTCGCGGGATTTATAGCCGCCGTCGACATGCTCTTCCATCTCATCCATACGGCGCTCTTTTTCTTCGCCCTGTATGTCGGGAAAATAGCGGGTAAGAAAATTATCGCAATAAATGCGAAACGCGCCCGCTCTGGACTGCAGTGTATCATCAAAATCAAAAAAGATTGCTTTTACTTTTTCATACATCTTCTTTTGCCCTCTCAATATCTTCCAATACCTGCGCGCGCAAGGCATCTATACTCTCAAATTTCATTTCCGCCCTGATAAAGCGCAACAGTTCAACGCGCGCTGTCTGCCCGTAAACATCTTTATCAAAATCAAACACATAGGTTTCGCTGCGAAAGCTGTCGCTGCCGATGGTGGGATTGTCGCCGATATTGGTTAACCCCCGGTAGATGTTTTCGCCGATGCACACACTTGCCGCATATACCCCGGCGCGCGGCTGCACCAACTGCTTGCCCAAATACTGATTGATGGTCGGAAAGCCCAATTCTCTGCCGAGCTGCTTGCCGGTGACAATTTCGCTCTCATAGTAAAAGTTGTAGCCGAGCATCGCGTTTGCCTGCTCTACCTCGCCGCGCTGTAAACACGCGCGAATGCGCGAGGAGCTCACCGGCGCCCCGGCATACTCTACCGGCTCACACACCAACAGCTCTTTGCCGTGGCGCTCGCACAATTCCCGCAGCAGCTTTACATCGCCGCGGCGGTCCTTGCCGAAGCTGTAATTGTAGCCGCAGCAAATCACATCTGCCCCCAGCTTAGCGATAAGAATATCTTCAAAAAACCGCTCGGGTGAAAACTCCTTAATTGCTTCAAAATCCAAATACACACAGTGCCCGATGCCGCACTCTAACACTTTGCGCTCGGTTTCTTCGCGCGAAAGAATGGCGGCAAATGCCGGCGCACCGAGCACTTGGGCGGGATGGGTGCGAAAAAGCAGGCATACGCTTTCTTGAAAGCGCGCCGCATTTTGGAGCACCGCCCGGTGCCCGCTATGCACACCATCAAAATTCCCGAGTGCAATGGACTTCATAGATTTCCTCTCTAATAATTTGGATTTCGGAATGCGGAATGCGAAATTGCGTTGACAAGGCAAAGCCTTGCATTTTAATGCGAAACGCTGTTTCGCCACCACTCTTGTTTGCTTTTGCAAACATATCGAAATATGCTTTAGCATATTATATCGAATTGCCACAGCAATATATCGAGTGCGTAGCACATATCGACTTATTATCGGGTGCGGGTGTCCCGCCATCAACTTGTGCGTAGCACAAACATCATTTGCGTTTGCGCAAACATCACTCGCTTGCGAACATCACTGCGAAGCAACATCACTCAGCGGTCATCAACCGCTGCCTGCCGCATTAGTTACTGACGATCTTTTTCGCCTTCATAATGCCTGCATCGTTATCCGCTTCACCCAGCCCCAAAAACTTTTCTTCGGGGTCAAAGATGCGGTACAGCCCGACTTCAAAACTGCCTTTGAGGCGGTCGAGTGCCAGCTCCCCGCCGTTGGAGAAGCGCACTGCCTGCTTTTCGCTGACATAGACCGCCGGGTAATAGGAAAGTGCATCTTCTATCGCGATAATGCGCTTTTCCAGGCGGTTTTCTGCGGCATATTCCTCAATCTCTTCAAAACTGTAGCAGGCGGCAAGTTTAAAGCCGCTGCCCTCGGTGCGCCGCAACCCTGCAAGGCACGCGCCGCAGCCGAGTTTCTTGCCGATATCATCGGCAAGGGTGCGAATGTAAGTGCCTGCCGAGCAGGCAACGTCTAAAGTAAATTCCTGCGCGCGCTCATCAAATTCCAAGATGTGCAGTGCATAAATTTCCACCTCGCGCGCTTCGCGCTCAATGCTCTGCCCTTTGCGCGCCAGTTCATACAGGCGCACACCGTCTTTTTGCACGGCGGAATACATCGGCGGTACCTGCGCGATTTTGCCTAAAAAGCAACCAACCGCCTCGTCTAATTCGGGGCGGGTCACGGTCTGTGACGAGCGGCTTATAATCTCGCCCGTCGTATCCAGCGTATCGGTCGTATAGCCCAGCTGAATAACCGCCGTATAGCGCTTATCCTTGCAGGGCAAAAAATCCAAAAAGCGGGTAGCGGAACCGACCAGTATCGGCAACACACCGGTTGCCATAGGGTCCAGGGTTCCCGCATGCCCGATTTTTTTCATGTTCAGTATTTTTCTCATGCGCGCCACGGCACCGAAGGAAGTGATGCCGGCGGGCTTATCAATAGGGATAATTCCGGTCATTGCAATGCCTCTTCGACCACTTCTACAAATTTGTCGACAAATTCTTTTAATGTACCCTCAAAGCGGCACCCTGCCGCGTTGGCGTGACCGCCGCCGCCAAACTGCTTGCAAATGGCGGAAGCATCAATCGGCGGTTTGGTGCGCACAGAGGCTTTCCACGTGCCGTTTTTGCGCTCGCGAATGGTGATGCCGACCATCACGCCCGCCACCTGGCGCGGTAAAGCTGCAATGTATTCGCATTCATCCTCGGTCGTGCCGGTAACGCGGTACATCTCTTGGGTGATGAGCGCGATTGCCAAGCGGTTATCGAGGTAATAGTGCATTTTTTCGAGCAAACGTCGCTCTAATTCCAACTCGCCGCGGGTTTTGATTTCAAACATCACTTCGTTGATGTTTTCGGTATCGGCGCCCAAGTCCTTCATCACACCGGCGATGTAAAAGCTTCTCGCCGTGGTGTTGCGAAACTTAAAGCAGCCCGTATCGGTGGAAACGCCGGTGTAAATGCACGAAGCCATTTGCGCATCGATTTCCACACCTAAATATTTAATCACATAGTAAACAATCTCAGCCGCTGCCGCACTGTCACCTTCTAAACAGGTGTCTTTGGCAAAGAGGGTGTTGGAGGGGTGGTGGTCAATCGCCAAAGCGATTTTGCCTGCATACTGCGCCTTTAAATCGTCGCCGAGCAAATCTTCGGTAGCAATATCCACCGCGACCACAAACTGCTCCTCAAACTCCTGCTTTTGCAGCCCTTCCCACAGGTACGCATACTTCGGGTGAATGGGGTCGTTATTGAGGAAGTTGACCTTCTTGCCCATCTTGCGCAGCGCGCGCAACAAAGCCACCGCCGAACCGAGCGTGTCGCCATCGGGGTGAAAGTGCGTCAATATGGTGATATTGTCCTGTTGTGCCAAAATTTCGGCAACCTGTTTGGAAGTTAAATTCATTTTTTTCCTCTTTGTTCTCGTTTGCCTTGGCAAACATATCGCATTTTGCAAAGCGAAATATATCGCAACGCAGTTATATCGCGCCGCTTTGCGGCATATCGCGCAGTGCCTTGCACTGCCTTCTAATCGGGTGCCCCTTCCACAATTATTCATTCTTCATTATTCATTTTTCATTCAGTGGCTTCGCCACCGTTGTTCCGCATTCCGCATTCCGCATTATTCAGTCGGCTGATTGTCTTTTAAAATTTTATCAATCTTCATGCCGATTTCTATGCTGTTATCCGCAACAAAGTGCAGTTCGGGCGTTTTTCTCAGGTGCAGGGCTTTGGAAACATGGTTTTTGATATAGCCCTGTGCATTGGCGAGTGCCTTTGCCGCCGCTTTGGCGGTGTCAAGCCCTTCGAGAGCGCTGACATAGACCTTTGCATAGGAAAGGTCGCCGGAAACATCCACTCTGACAATCGTGAGCATCTTGCCCGCCACGCGCGGGTCCTTTAACTCGCGAATGACCGAGATGACTTCGCGCTTGATATCTTCCGCCACTCTGCTTGTTTTATAGCCTGCCATCAGTCTCTATACTCCTCGGTGATAAACGCTTCAAAGATATCGCCTTCTTTGATGTCGTTATAATTATCTAACCCGATACCGCATTCGTAGCCCTTGCCCACTTCTTTGACATCATCCTTGAAGCGGCGCAGAGAAGAAATGCTTGTTTCGGTGATGATAATGCCATCGCGCACTAAGCGGATTTTGGCATCGCGGGTAACCTTACCGTCCAGCACATAGCAGCCGGCAATCGTGCCGATTGCGGAAATGGAAATGGTCTGGCGCACTTCGGCTCTGCCGATATCTACATCTCTGTACTTCGGTGCAAGCATGCCCTTCATCGCCTGTTTCATTTCATCAATGCAGTCGTAGATAATGCGGTAGGTTCTGATATCTACACCGTCTCTTTGTGCGCTGGCGCTTGCTACCGCATCCGGGCGCACATTAAAGCCTACAATAATCGCATCCGAAGCATTGGCAAGCATCACATCGCTCTCGGTGATACCGCCGACTGCGCCGTGAATGACATTGACCTTCACTTCTTCGTTGCTCAACTTAATCAGGTTCTGCGAAACCGCTTCCACGGAACCCTGCACATCGCCCTTGACAATAATCTTCAATTCCTTCTTTTCGCCCTCGGCGATGGTTTCAAAGAGATTATCCAGGCTGACTTTATTTTGTGCATCGAAGATAGCTTGCTTTTCTTCCTGCTTTCTTTGTTCCACCAGTTCTCTGGCTAACTTTTCATCGGTAACGGCATCAAAGATATCGCCGGACTTCGGCACTTCACCCAAGCCCATGACCTCAACCGGCACGGAGGGGCCTGCTTCTTCTAACTGCTGCCCGTGTTCGTTGGTCATTACGCGCACTCTGCCGACTGCGGTACCGGCAACCACAATATCACCGGTGTGCAGGGTACCCTTTTGCACTAAGAAGGTGGCAACGGGGCCTCTGCCCTTGTCAAGCTGGGCTTCGATCACGACACCCTTTGCCTGCCTGTCGGGATTGGCTTTAAGTTCTGCCATATCCGCCACCAAAATGATGGTGTCGAGCAATTCGGGCAAACCCTCCTTGGTCTTGGCGGAAACGGGCACGCAAATCACATCGCCGCCCCACTGCTCGGGAACCAACTCGTGCTCGGTCAATTCATTAAGCACTTTGTCGGGGTTGGCACCGGGCTTATCCATCTTATTAATCGCCACAATAATCTGCACATCGGCAGCCTTGGCGTGGTTAATCGCTTCAATGGTCTGCGGCATGACACCGTCGTCTGCCGCTACAACGATAACAGCAATATCCGTTGCCTTCGCGCCTCTGGCTCTCATCGCGGTAAATGCCGCGTGGCCGGGCGTATCGAGGAAGGTGATATTTCTGCCGTGTACGTTGGTTCTGTAAGCACCGATATTCTGCGTAATACCGCCGGCTTCGCCTGCGATAACATCGGTGTTGCGAATCGCATCCAAAATAGAAGTTTTACCATGGTCAACGTGACCCATCACAACCACAACCGGGTCGCGCGGCATCAAGTTTGCATCTTCATCTTCGGTGTCATCAATAATTTGCTCTTCAATGGTGACAACCACTTCTTTTTTGACTTTCACGTGAAGCTCTTCCGCAACAATGGAAGCGGTGTCAAAGTCAATGACATCGTTTTGCGCTGCCATCACACCCAGACCCATTAATTTCTTAATGACTTCCACAGCGGTAATCTTCATTTTCAGTGCCAAATCGGCAACCGTAATTTCTTCGGGCACGGTAATTTCGAGTTTCTTCTTCTTTCTTTCTAACTCTAAGCGCCTCATGCGCTGCGCCTCGGTCTCTTTTTTACCGGACTGGCGGTGAATACCCTGCTTGCCCTTATACTTTTTATCGGATTTTTTCTTTAACTTCTGCTTGGTTGAGGAGGTACGGTCATTAACATGGCGGGAAGAGCCGAGTTCTTCAAACCTTTCATCATACTTGGAAAGGTCGACATTCGTAGAGCGGGTATCCACGGTGCGGAATTCGCCCTTGGTTTTGGCTTTGTACTGATTTTCTTTCTTCTCTTTTTTCTTGAATGGCTGGGGATCTGACGGCTTGTGAACGACAGGCTGGTCGCTTTCGGGCGCTTTCTTGCCCTTCTTGCTTTTCTTTGCCTTGCTTGCAGTGGCGGGTTTCTTTTCTTCCGCTTTCTTGTCGGCTTCTTTTTCGGGCGCAGCTGCCTTGTCGGCATCCTTCTTTGTCTTTTTCGCAGCAGGTTTCTCGGCACCTTCTTCAACCGGTTTTGCAGTCTTAAAGTAGTCGTTGAAATCCTTTACCGCGTTGGTCGCCGTGAGCCTGTCAAAAATATAGTCGAGTTCTTCTTCGGTGAGTACCGAAACACTCTTTTTGGGCTCATCGGAAATCTCGCCCACGAGCGCAATAATCTTTTTGCTCTCGAGCGCGAAATCTTTACTGATTTCATTAATTTTGTGTTTTACATTAGCCATTCGTATCAGCCTCCTCCATGATGTTTTTCATTGCCGCGGCAAACGAAGCATCGTTTACACTCACAACCCCAACTTTGTGCGGCAACGCGCGGCCTGTGTCCGCCATCGTTTCTTCCATTCTTATAACCGTAGCTTTACTGTTTTGAAAGGTAACTTCTCTTTTCACTTCTCGCTCCAGGCGCGCCGAGGCATCGGCGGCAAGCAAGACAAGCTCTGCCTTGTGTTTGCCGATGGCTTCGAGCACCGCATCGTGCCCGAGCGCCAACCTGCCCGCTTTTTTGGCAAGCCCTAAGAGCGATAATAATTTGCTGTTCACTGCTCCATCGCCTGCCTTAAACTATCGTAAATTTCTGCGGGAATTTCCGCCGACAGGCTTCTGGCAATGCGCTTGGTCTTAATTGCTTTCTCCAGGCAAGCGGGATTGTTGCAAATATATGCGCCTCTGCCGTTGGCTTTTCCTGTTTTGTCCAGAAAAATTTCACCGTCTTTGGTTTTGACCACCCGAATGAGTTCGCGCTTATCCTTGCTGACATTGCAGCCCAAGCACAAGCGCTCGGGTATTTTCTTTTGCTTCACCGGTTCACCTGCTTTTTTCGTTTTATTCTTCGTCTGCTGCTTCTTCGATTTCTTCTGCTGCGGGTTCTTCCGCTGCGGGTTCTTCCGCCTCAACTTCTTCTGCTGCGGTTTCGGTTTCTTCTACCGCTTCTTCGGCTTCGGCTTCTTCTGCCTCGGCAGCCTCTTGCGCGGCAATCTCCGCTTCAAGCGCGGCAGCTTTTTCGTTTTCTATCTCTTCATAGAATACCGATTCGGGTTTGATGTCGATTTTCCAGCCGGTCAGTTTTGCCGCCAGGCGGGCATTTTGCCCTTTGTTGCCGATAGCGAGCGAAAGCTGATTGTCCGGCACTGCGGCGCGGCACTCCTTGGCACCGTTTGCGGCAACGAGCACTTCGGTAACCTGTGCGGGCGCCAAAGCGGCACTGATATACTCGCAGGGGTCTTCACTGTACTCAATAATATCAATCTTTTCGCCGCCGAGCACATCCACAATCGTGTTGACTCTTGCACCCTTCGGGCCGATGCAGGCGCCGACGGGGTCGATGTCTTCATCTGCCGCGTAAACGGCAATCTTGGTGCGGCTGCCCGCTTCGCGGGAAACGCTCTTAATCTCTACTTCACCCTCAAAGATTTCAGGCACTTCTCTTTCAAAGAGCCTTCTGACAAAACCGGGGTGGGTGCGGGAAATCATAACCTTGGAGCCTCTCTCATCATCGCGCACATCCACAATGTAAACCAAAATGTGCTGCCCCTCGTAGAAACTCTCGCCGGGAACCTGCTCTTTCTTGGGCAGGACAGCATCGCCGCCGGCAATTTCCAAAGAGACATTGCCCTTAATCGGGTCAATTCTTGCCACCTTCGCGCTGACAATTTCCTGCTTCTTGGAGCGGAATTCCTCAATCTGGCGGCTTCTCTCCGCCTCGCGGATGCCCTGGCGAATGACATGCTTTGCGGTCTGCGCCGCAATTCTGCCGTATTCGGAAAGCTCAATCGGCTTATTGACAAAAGAACCGACCTTCGCTTTTTTATCTAATTTCTTGGCATCTTCCGGAAGAATTTGAGCGCCGGGCTCGGTGATTTCATCCACCACTTCCAACTCAGCCCAAATTTTAATAGTGTGCTTTTCCGGGTCAATATTGCACTTGACGACTTCTCTTTCTTTGTTGCTGCCGCCGTAGTTTTTACGCATGGCAGCTGCCAAAGCCGCTTCAATCTTTGTGAAAAGATAGTCTGTAGAAATGTTCTTTTCTGCCGCAAGTGCACTGACTGCTTCAAAAAATTCGCTGTTCATCACTCTATTCCTCCAAAATCATCCAGCCGCACATAGGCGGTGTCTTTTTTATTCACAACTAAAGTGCTTTCATCTGCCTGTGTGATGGTAATCTCGCCGTCTTCAAACGCGGTGAGCACACCGGCAAATTCGCGCTGCCCGTCTATCGGGCGAATGGTTTTTACATTTACGGGTTGCCCCAGCATTTTTTCAAAGTGCGGCGCTTTGGTCAACTCCCGCTCCACACCGGGGGAACTGACTTCCAAGATGTAGGCGTGCGGGATAAAGTCGCCTTCATCGAGCGGTTTGTCGAGTGCATGGCTCATCTCCACACAATCATCGATGCCGACGCCGCCCTCTTTGTCGATAAAGACTCGCAAGTACCAGTCGCTGCCCTCTTTTTGGTAACGAATGTCCCAAATCTGCAACCCGCGCTCCTGCGCTAAGGGTGCGGCAATCTCGCAAACGCGCTCCACCGTATTCGGTTTTTTGTTTGCTGCCATGGTTTGTCTCCTTCCGCAATGCACTGCAAAGCGGGTTCTCTTTCTCTACAAGCCCGAGAGAGTGAACATTCCTTTTCTTTCATAGTTTTCTCTATCGGGCTTGAAAAGTGGAGAGCAGGTTGTAACCTACTCTCCATATTTAACTTACTATCGAACATTGGTATTGTAGCACAGCGCTATTTTAATGTCAAGCATTATTTTTTATTATATATAATAAAATCGGCTTTCAGATTCTTTCTGTTTGCTGTTATCTGTCGACTGTCGGCTAACATCAAACACTAAGGCAATGCGCCTTAGTGTTTGATTTTCTTCCAATACTCGACTGCCGCCTGTTCTATTTTATTCTCGCAGGGTTGGTAATACGCGGCATCCTTTATCACATCGGGCAAATACTGCTGCTGCACCCAGTGGTTGGGGAAGGCGTGGGGGTAAAGGTAATTCTGCCCTTTCGGCACATCGCCCTCGCCGTCATAATGCTTGTTTTGCAGTTGGCGCGGAATGGGCCCGGTTTTGCCGGCGCGAATGTCGGCAAGCGCCGCATCAATCGCCATAGCGCCGGAATTACTCTTCGGGCTTGTGGCAACCAAAATCACCGCATCTGCCAGCGGGATGCGCGCTTCGGGCAGACCGACCTGCAAAGCGATATCGACTGCGGCTTTAACAATCGGGATAATCTGCGGGTACGCCAGCCCCACATCTTCACTCGCGCACACCACCAAGCGGCGGCAGGCGCTGGGCAAATCACCCGCTTCAAGCAGCCGCGCCAAGTAGTGGAGCGCCGCCTGCGGGTCGGAGCCGCGCATGCTCTTTTGGTAGGCGGAAACGATGTCGTAATGCTCGTCGCCGTCTTTATCATAGCGCATAGCGGATTTTTGGGCTAACGCCTGCGCGGTTGCAAGCGTAATTTCGCATTTACCCTCGCTTTTCGGGCTTGCCAAAAAACAGTTTTCCGCCGCATTGAGTGCTTTGCGCACATCGCCGCCGCAGCCCTTGGCAATCGCCTCTATGACCGCATCTTCACACTGCACCTCTGTAGCGCCTTCTTCCCCGAGCACGGCAAAGCCGCGGCGAATGACAGGCTCCACATCGGCAGCACTCAGCGGCTTAAATTCAAAGACCGTGGCGCGCGAAAGAATGGCGGAATACACATAGAAATACGGGTTTTCAGTGGTGGAAGCAATGAGCGTAATCGTGCCGTTTTCCATATACTGCAGCAGCGACTGCTGCTGGCGCTTATTAAAGTATTGAATCTCATCTAAATAGAGCAGTACTCCGTCGGGCGCCAACATCGTATCGAGTTCATCGACAATTTCTTTAATGTCTTTGGTCGATGCCATTGTGCCGTTTAATTTGTGCAGGCGCTTATTGGTTTTTGCCGCAATAATTTCGGCAACGGTGGTTTTGCCGATGCCCGAAGGTCCGTAAAAAATCATATTGGGAATATTGCCGCCTTCAATAATATTGCGCAGGGGCATATTTTCGCCCAAAATGTGCTGCTGCCCGCACACCTGTGCAAGCTCGGTCGGGCGTATTCTGTCTGCTAATGGTCGCAATGTTTATCTCCTTTCAGTCGACAAATAAGGATTTGTCGCGCTCTCCGAGCACGCAATCACTTATTTGTCAGTTTACAGTTTTCAGGGTTCAGTTTTCAGTTTCACCCACCGCGCGCTCTGCGCGCACCGCCCTTGATAGGGCGGTTTCAAAAAAATGCAAGGCGTAGCCTTGCGACTGAACACTAAACACTGAACACTGAACACTCAAATAAGGATTTGGGAGCCGTAAGGGCTCTACAAATCCTTATTTGACTTTCTTCATACATACCTCATTCAACGCGCACTCCTCGCACTTAGCTTTGCGGGCGGTGCACAGCGCTCTGCCGTGGAGCACAATGCGGTGGCAAAAGTCAGAACTTTCGCTCTCGGGGATGAATTTGCGCAGCTGCATTTCAATCTTCACTGCCGGGTTGCTCTCGCCTTCTTTGACAGAGCACAAGCCCATGCGCTGTGAAATGCGAATCATATGCGTGTCGACCACATACCCGTCTTTCCCATACACGTCGCCGCAGATAAGATTGGCGGTTTTTCTGCCCACACCCGGGAGTTTGACCAGCTCCTCTATCGTATCGGGCAGCTCGCCGCCGTATTCATTCTTAACGGTTTGGCACAGCGCCAAAATGTTTTTTGACTTGGAGTTATAGAAGCCGCAGGAGTGAATGTATTTGCCGATTTCTTCGGCATCGGCTTCACAGAAGGCATCCAAATCCGGAAAGCGCTCAAAGAGCGCCGGCGTGACTTTATTGACCCGCTCATCCGTGCACTGGGCGGAGAGCACCACCGCAATAATTAACTGCAGCGGATCGCTGTACTGTAAGGAGCACAGCGCATCCGGGTACATTTCTTTCATTTTTTCCACAATGAGGGCGGCGCGTTCTTTCTTTGTCATATCTTCTTCTCTCTTTTCAGTTCATTGATCTTCATAATCAGCGCAATGCTCTTACCGTCTTTAATCGTGCCGTCCATGACCATCCGAAAGGCGTCTTCGAGTTTGATTTTGAGCACTTCCATAAATTCATCCGCATCTAAATGCTGCTCGCCGAACTGCAAGCCCTTTGCCGCGTAGAGGTAAATCTTTTCATTGCAGTAGCCGCAGGTCGGGTAAAACACGCCGAGGTCTATCATTTCGCGCGCCGTGGCACCGGTTTCTTCCTGCAATTCGCGCCTGCCTGCCGCCTCGATATCGGCTTCTTCACCGGCTTCCAGCTTGCCTGCCGGCAGCTCTAAAATCACTTCTTCATAGGAGTAGCGAAATTGGCGAATAAAAATCAGTTCGCCTTCCTCTGTCAGCGGCGCCACACAAACCCCGCCGTGGTGGTCAATAATATCTCTGGTTGCAAGCTCTCCGTTCGGGCAGCGCACTTGGTCAATGCGAAAGGATAAAATATTGCCCTTGTGCGTTTCCAAATTCTTGACAAATGTTTCTTTTAAATCCATATCTGTCCCCTTCACACGTGGTGAAAAATGTCGTTTTTTGCCGTTACATTTAATTGTATCATACTTTGCAGAGCATTTCCATATAATTTAAACAGATTTGGCAAAACGGCAAAGCGCTGCCGCACTCTTGCCCGAAACGGAGGAAAGAAAACATGTTTATGTCTGCTTTGTGGGACACCATTTTTGAACTGAGTGACAACTATGAAAATGCCCGGATTTTTTTGATGGATAACCATATCCCCGCGCTGCAATTCGGCAATGCGGACAAGCCCGTGGTCTTCGCCGCCGGCTTCGGCGCCGCCGAGTGGCAGAGCTCGGTGCTGCTTTTAAAGTTTTTTGAGCAGCTTTTATACGATGCGGCATACGGCAAAAGCATGGCGGGCATTGCCATTCGCAAGGCGTTTAAAAAGCGCTCGGTTGTCATTGTCCCCTGCGTGTGCCCGCCGAAAATGGTCTGCGAGGATGAGCCGCTGCAAATCGGTGATTTGTCCGGCTTTGCCAAGTACCTTTCATTTCATCAAGCCTCCATGCTCTTGTGTGTAAGCGGCAGTGAAGGGAACATCTTTGCCCCGCAAAGCAACGCACTGCTGCCTGCCGACACCGAAACAGTCGGCAAAATCATCTGCGCCTGCTCCAAACTGCCTGCCGCGCAAACGAGCGATTTAATTGCCGCCAAATTCTGCCACTGGGTCAGCCTACGCGCGCAAACGCCCGCTTTTGTCATTTCCCCGCGCGAAAGCGCCGCTTCCGCCTTAGAGCGCTCGTACCGCTCGCTGGAAGAAACCTTTGCCGTTTCCGCCCTTTTGTGATTTTTCCTGCCTGCCCTATTTTAAAAATCACTTGATATTCCGACTTTTTGTGTTATACTATTATCTATATTAAAAGAGAAATGGGGCAGAAATATGAAAAGACATATCGAAACCAATTGTGTACAGGGCGCATATGAACCGAAAAACGGTGAACCGCGCGTGATTCCGATTATTCAAAGCACGACTTTTAAATACGAATCGAGCGAAGAGATGGGCGAGCTTTTCGATTTGAAAAAGGAAGGCTATTTCTACTCGCGACTGCAAAACCCCACGTGTGACCTCGCAGCGGCAAAAATTGCCAAGCTCGAAGGCGGTGTGGGCGCGATGCTCACCTCCAGCGGACAAGCTGCCAGCTTCTATTCCGTGTTTAATATTGCGAAAGCGGGTGACCACATTGTCAGCTCCTCTGCCATTTACGGCGGCACCTTCAACCTGTTTAATGTGACCATGCGCAAGCTCGGATTCGAGTTTACCTTCGTTTCGCCGCACGCTTCCAAAGAAGAGCTGCAGGCGGCTATTCGCCCGAATACCAAGGCGATTTTCGGTGAGACCGTTTCCAACCCGAGCCTCGATATTCTCGATATTTCCGCGTTTGCCGAAGTGGCGCATGCCAACGGCATTCCGCTTATTATCGATAACACCTTTGCCACCCCCGTATTGTGCCGCCCGATTGAATTCGGTGCCGATATTGTAGTGCACTCCACGACAAAATACATGGAAGGTCACGCAAGCACCATCGGCGGCGTGATTGTTGACAGCGGCAATTTTGACTGGACACAAAACGACAAATTCCCGGAACTTGTCACTCCCGATGAAAGCTACCACGGTGTGGTCTATTCCGAAACCGGCAAAGGCGCTTATCTGCTCAAGCTCGTGGCGCAACTGCAGCGCGACTTAGGTTCGGTGCAATCCCCGCAAAATGCATTCCTGCTCAACTTAGGGCTTGAAACCCTGCACCTGAGAATGCCGCGCCACTGCGAAAATGCCAAGAAAGTGGCAGAATATTTAAAGAACAGCGATAAAATCTCTTGGGTAAAATGCGCAATGCTGGAAGATGACGACCAGTATGCGCTCGCCCAAAAGTACCTGCCGAACGGCACCTGCGGTGTTGTTTCCTTCGGCGTGAAGGGCGGCAGAGAAGCAGCCGTCAAGTTTATGGATTCGCTGCAGCTTGCAGCGATTGTCACCCATGTGGCAGATGCCAGAACCTGCTGCCTGCACCCGGCTTCCACCACCCACCGCCAGTTGACGGACAAGCAGTTGGAAGAATGCGGTGTCAGCCCCGATTTGGTGCGCTTTAGCGTGGGCATTGAAAATGCCGATGATATTATTGCAGATATCGAACAGGCACTGGATTGTGCGCAATTATAATTGTTATTTGTTATTTTGAGCGATAATGCGAAGTCCTATCGTTAAATGTGCTGCAAAGCGGCACCACCGATAATTCCGAATTCCGCACTCCGCATTCCGCATTGGAGATACTATGCCGATTAAAGTTCCCGATAATTTACCTGCTGTTAAGCAGATGGAAAAAGAGAATATATTTGTGATGACCACACAGCGAGCGACTACACAGGAAATCCGCCCGCTGAAAATCCTGCTGCTCAATTTGATGCCGACCAAGGTTGAAACCGAAACACAGCTTGTCAGGCTGTTGGGAAACTCCCCCTTGCAGGTGGAAATGGAACTGCTCCAAACCGCTTCGCATACAGCTTCTCATGTGCCCGAGCAGCATATGATTTCTTTTTACAAAACCTTTGACCAAATTCGTGAGAATAATTACGACGGTATGGTAATTACCGGTGCGCCGGTGGAGCGCCTGGCATTTGAAGAGGTCGAGTATTGGAACGAACTGTGCGAAATTATGGAGTGGACAAAATCCCATGTTACGAGCACCCTGCACATCTGCTGGGGCGCGCAGGCGGCGCTCTACTACCACTACGGTATTGAAAAGCAGGAGTTTGAACAAAAGCTCTTCGGTGTGTTCAAGCACAAGGTAGAGCATAAGCGTTCCATTCTGTTCCGCGGGTTTGACGATGTGTTTGATGTGCCGCATTCGCGCTACACCACCTTCCGCAGAGAAGATGTCGAAAACATCCCCACCTTAAAGATTTTAGCCTCTTCCGACGAAGCCGGGGTGTTTTGCATTTCGACCAAGCGCGGCAGGCAGATTTTTGTGACCGGTCACTCGGAATACGATGCCGATACGCTAAAAAACGAGTACCTGCGCGACAAAAAAGCGGGCTTGGATACCGCCCTTCCCAAAAACTTTTTCCCGGATGACAACCCCTCCGCCAAACCGGTGGTCAGCTGGCGCTCGTGTGCGAACCTCTTTTACTCAAATTGGCTTAACTACTTTGTGTACCAGGCAACGCCATATGACTTGTCCGACATCAAAGAATTAAAGCGCCACAAATTCAGAAGAAGCAAAAAAATCAAATAAAACCAAAACGGGCTATCTCAAAAGAGATAGCCCGTTTCATTTATCTGTTATTTACTTTCTCTTAGTTGTTTGAAAAACTCTTGCAGCAAAGCGCGGCTTTCTTCCGCCATCACGCCCGGTATCACTTCAGGTTTGTGGTTATACGGCAATTCAAACAGATTTGTCACACTGCCGGTACTGCCCGCTTTCGGGTCACTTGCGCCGTAAATGAGTGTTTTGATGCGCGCGTTGATAATCGCGCCCGTGCACATCGGGCAGGGCTCTAACGTGACATATAAATCGCACTTGTGCAGGCGCCAGCCGCCCAAGGCTTTGCAGGCGCTGTCAATTGCTTCAAGCTCCGCGTGGTACAGCGCGTTTTTGCCGCACTCTCTGCGGTTTCTGCCACTGCCGACAATTTCGCCGTCACACACCACCACCGCGCCGACCGGCACTTCGCCCTCTGCCGCCGCTTGCGCCGCCAATTCCAATGCGGCTTTCATAAATCTTTCTTCCATACTATTTACTGATATACTGCAATGTCAGCAGCCCGATGATGATAAAACTGATAATGGTAGGTGCATTGATGAAAAAGGCGACAAACTTTTGCCCTTTTGTTAAGAGGGCCGCCTCTTCCCCTGCGATATTTCCTTCGCTCTTTTTAAAGAAGGATTTATCTGTCAAAAGCAGCACCACAAAGCAGACAATACCTGCCAGCGCCACTGCACCGATAATGCAGTAATACAGCAGATTAAAATGTGCCTCTTTCATGCTGCCTTGTAAATAACTCATCACGACACTAAAGCCGTTGTTAAGAAAGTGCAAAATCACACCAATCCACAAGCTGTCGCACTTAATGGCAAGAAACGCAAAACATACACCCACCATAAATGCAAACGGTGCTTGAATTAAATTACCGTGCATCACACCGAAAATAACACTCGAAGAAATAATCGCAAATGCCATACCGTATTTGCGCGCCGGCTGCAGTATTACACCGCGAATGGCAAATTCCTCCAACAGCGCCGGCATCACAGCCGTGCTCACCAGTGAAATGACCAGCGCAAAGGCGGTTTGCGGCTTTGCGAGCGAATCGCTCTGCTGCGAAAGCTCAAGCCCGAAGGATTCAAAGAGCGTTATGATTAAATTGACAATGATATTCGCACCAATGCAAATGGTTAAGCCGATAGGGATGCAAAGCAGCGCCCTCTTGGGCTTCATCTTTTTAAACGGAAAAAAGCGCACCTCTTTGTCTTTGAGGCGAATGAGAAACGACACAATCAAAAACGGCAAGAACATATAAAAGAAGGATGCCACAATGTAAAAAGCGCCGCTGAACACCGCATCCTTGCGGTAAATCTCATAAATGCCGGGAATGGTCAACACCATGGAAGCAACGGTATTAAAGACCAAAAACAATATCACCGAAAGCCCCGACATATTGCCGAGGTAGCGCAGGGATTTTTTAGCCTTTTCCACCTTTAAGCGCTTTTCGTATTCCTGCTGCGCCAAGGCGGGGTTGTAATAATAGGGATTGTTAGGCTGAATCGGATAGCCGTTCGGGTAATAATACCTGCCCGCCTGCGGGTAGGGTGTGTAAGGCATGGCAGGCTGTGTGGGTGCGACAGGTTGCTGTGCCGGCTGCGGTTGCGCGGGAGCTGCCTGCTGCTGCGCAGGCTGCGCCATGGGTTGCGCAGGTGTCACAGGCTGCACCGGCGCGGCGGGCTGCTGTACCGGCTGCGGTTGCGGTGCGTAGGGCTGCCCTGCGGGCATCTGCCCGTAAGCCGCCGCATAAGGTTGGTTTTGATTGTTTTGTGCCATAATATCTCCACCGAAAAGTTTTCTTCTATTATTTTTATGAAACAGTGATAGTATTATACTACGATTTTGCCGCTTTTTCAATATTCCTTCCCGCTTCCTATCATAAAACACGGCTTAGCTCTTATTATCATAAAAGCAGTTCCCCGCGAGGAACTGCTTTTTATTGTATATTGCCGTTATTAGAAATGAATGGAATTGACAAAGTTTTCAAATGCACTTTGACATTGTTCGGAGCGTTTGATACTTCCGTTTTCGGAAACACCGTTATTATAAATCTTATACACATCGCTGCCGTGCTGGGTGTAGTACTCATACGGCTTTTGATTATCATCCGCTTTTTTCACCGTGTACTTGATGCCGCCAACTTCTTTTTCTTCATATTCCGCATACTTATTAAGTTTTTCTTCCACGGTCGTGTCTTTATAAACTCGAATTAAGAAGCGGTAATCTAAGTTCTTTTCATCCGCACCGTAGTGCCAGCCCACCATTTTTTCAACCACTGTGCCATCCGCTTTCTGCGTCACACTGCTGGTCGTGCTGCATATATTGCCGGCGCCTTTGGCATCATATTCAATGCCGAACATGTCATCATCATTTTCCGCCGTCGTGGTTGCATCGGTAAAACTGATGCCTGCCATCAGGCTTTCAAACTTGGCTTTGTCAGCTTTATCCCCGAAAGCATAACCGATGCCGTAAATCACATCATCTTCCTGACAAAGCGCAACAAAGTTCTTTCCTTCTTCAACAACTTGAAATGCCTTGCCTGCATAGGTGGCGGCTGTTGCCTTGTCCAATTTCGACTGCGGAACAGAATCGGTCAGTTCTTTACCGACAGTATAGCCTATCATGACCGAGGAATTATCGGCAAAACTATAGTTGAAACTCTTTTCCGTCACTTTACCGGCAGAAGTTATTCCTATATAGCGCTCTACCGTGTCATAGCCTTCGGGCGCGGTAAAATGCAGGTTCATGGCATCCGTATCCTCCACAGCCGTTACGGGCTTGGGCGCTTCGGTTACTGTTTGCTTTTCCGGCTCTTGCTTACTCTCTTTCTTGCCGCCGCAAGCCGTACAGGAAATCACCAATATTACGGCAAGCAACAATACCAAAATTCTTTTCATTGATTTTTCATCTCCTTTTTGCTTCATCAATAGAATTTATGGTGGTTTTAGTATATCATATTTCCCTCTCTGTTTTCAATACACTTTCTTACAATCACCGCGCAGCGCTATTGAATCGTAAATTCTACAAAATTTTTCGGGTAGTCTGCTCTTTTTTCAAAGGCAACCAGGTATTTTTCGCCCTTTTTGACTTTTGTCCACTTGTCTTTCGAGAAATTTTCCCACAGCCCTTTATTTGAAAAATACATATAATCTTTTGTCGTTTTGACATTCACTTCATGGATTACAATGTAATACTCAATGTTGTTATCAAATCTCTTTTTTTCTATTCGCCTTATCGGCTCTCCATCCTCTCCGCTTCCGTAGAGTTGAATAGTGTCTGTGGATTCGATTTTTGTGTCTGAAACATATGAGTAAAAACTATCTGTGTCATCCTGTATATAGGCGCCTTCCATTTCATTCAACGATTGGTTTTCATCAATCCCCTTTGCATACACAGCCAAAACGGAACTTTCTTCCACTCCGGCATCTCGGGCGGCGGTTGCTTCGGCGTAATACACCGCATAAAATGCCCCGGCGCTCACCAATATCACAAGTCCCATTCCCAACATACTCCGTTTTATGAGTTTGAGCATCTTCTTTTGCTTTAAAGTACATTTGGCGCGGTCTTCCCGTACCATTATCATGATACCGGCAATGGCGCAAAAAATAATCCAAGCGTAGAATAATAAAGATAATACCTGTAGCCACCATGAAACATCCACAACCCAAGAGCGGGCGGCAACTTCATAAAGTGCTTTTACCTTTCCGAGTGCTAAATAAACCGTTTCCCACACAGTGCCGCTGACAAAGGGCACAGTAGAAGTGTATAGATATAGACCCCCTTTGAGTGTCAGAAACAATACAAACGGTATGCAAGCAAGTATCAAAAGACTTTTATAGCGATAGCGTAAACCGATATAGGAAAATAGAAATAAAAACAACAGCAGTATGCATTCCGCTAAAACTTTCATCTCTAATAATACAGCTTCCCCAATAAAGCCACTCATGAATAAGGCAACGGGAGTCATTACCAGACCCAATACAAGCTCAATGAGAAGTACCGGCACGTAAAAACGCCTGCCGTGCACTTTCCCCATTTTGGTGCCAATCAATTCCGCATCTCCCATGCGCGCAACTGTCTTTTCTTCGGCGACTTCTTCCTCAAATCCCGCATCGAGATAATACTGCTTTCGGTCTTCAAAATGGTCGCTCAATTCACGAAAAGATTCTTTTTGCATGGAGTCGTTTTGAATATGCTTAATAATATTTTTAATATATTCTTGTTTATTCATTACTCAACCAAAATTGAGCACTTTATCGATGCTCTTGTTAAAGGCGTTTCGTTCCTCTTTAAGCGACTTTAAATGCCGCAAGCCTTTGCGGGTGATGTGATAATATTTGCGGCTTCTGCCGTCACATTCCCGCCAATAACTTTCCACATAATCTTCTTTTTCAAGAGCGTGCAAAATAGGGTAAAGTGTTCCTTCGCCCATCGATAATTCATTTTGTGAGCGCAGTTCAATCTCTCGGCAAATTTTATAACCGTATAAATCTTCTGTTTCCAAAACCGCAAGTACCAATAAATGGGTACTGCCTTTGACCAATTCTTTGCTGTAACGCATGTTATCACCTCAAATCTTATGCCTCGTGGTACAATGTATTTCTCTTACATCGTACCACGAGGCATCTTGTTTGTCAAGCCGCAACATCTAGATGTTGCCTGTTGCCTGTCGCCTGCTTATAAGAAAAAACCTGCACGGTATGTGCAGGTTTTCCTCTTATAAGTTTTCAAGCGTTTCCATCATATACTCGGCAAACTCGGCACAGGTCGCGCCGCCGTCTCTACCGGTAATGACCACTTTGCGCTCGGTTTCGTTACAAATCGAAAGCGCTTTGCTTAACTTGTCTGCCTTGTCGGTATAACCGATATGTCTTAAGAGCATTTCGCTCGCCTTAATCATCGAAGACGGGTTAGCATATTGCGCTCTGCCGGTTTCCAGCATGCGCGGTGCGGAGCCGTGGATGGCCTCAAACATCGCATATTTGTCGCCCGCATTGGCGCTGCCCGCCGTGCCGACACCGCCTTGAATTTGCGCGGCTTCATCGGTGATGATGTCGCCGTAAAGATTGGGCAGTACAAAGACCTGGAAGCGGCTCCTGGAAGCCTTGTCAACCAATTTTGCGGTCATAATATCAATGTACCAGTCTTCGGCTTCGATGCCGGGGTAATCCTTTGCCACTTCGTGGCAAATGGCGGTAAACTTACCGTCTGTCTTCTTCATAATGTTGGCTTTGGTGACAATCGCCACATAGTCTTTGCCGTTGTTTTTGGCATACTCAAATGCGGCTCTGGCAATTCTCTCGGTGCCAAGATCTGTTGTGCACTTAAAGTCCACTGCCAAGGTGCCGGGAATTTCCACGCCTCTGGAACCGAGCACATATTCGCCCTCGGTGTTTTCTCTAAAGAAAATCCAGTCGATGTTTTCTTCGGGCACACTTACCGGGCGGATATTGGCGTATAAATCCAGCTCACGGCGCATTGCCACGTTGGCGCTTTCAAGCGTGCCGCCGTGCGGGGTAGTGGTCGGGCCCTTCAAAATGACATGGCATTTTTTGATTTCGGCAAGCACATCATCGGGAATTGCCTTGTGCTGCGCCATACGGTTTTCAATGGTCAAGCCCTCAATGGTTCTGATTTCCACCTTGCCGGCTGCCACTTCTTCTTTTAAAAGAAATTCGAGCACTCTTGCCGCTTCGGCGGAAATAATCGGGCCGATGCCATCGCCGCCGACAACACCGATAATAATCTTATCGAGGCTTGCAAAATCGGTGATTTCGCGGTTCTCTGCCATGTGTTTACATCTTGCGGTTTGTTCTTCTAAAATGGTTCTGAATTGTTCTACACAATTATCAATATACTGATTATTCATAACGTTCCTTTCTTATCGGGTGCGGGTGTCCCGCCCTTCACATTTGCGTAGCAAATATATCACTTTTCGCACCGCGAAAAATATCGCTGTGCTTGCACAATATCACTTGGCGCAGCCAAATATCACTTCACAAAAGGCAATTAATTGCCTTTTGTGAACTGCAGCAGTCCGCCTGCCTTCAAAATTGCCTTCTGCCTGTCGGTATAGAAGCACTTGAGTTTGTAGGTTTTTCTTGTTTTCTTGTCTTTTAATGTAATGATGCCGCTATCCATACCTTCAAACACATCTTCGAGCACCAATTTGCTGCCTTGACCGATGAAGCTGTAATCCTCTTCATTCTCAAAGACAAGCGGCATAATGCCCGCATTGATGAGGTTGGCGGCGTGAATTCTCGCAAAGCTCTTGGCAATGACCGCTCTCACGCCCAAATACAGCGGAACGAGCGCGGCGTGCTCTCTCGAAGAGCCCTGCCCGTAGTTGCTGCCGCCGATAATAATGCTCTGCCCCGCTTTTTTCGCTCTTTCGGGGAAGCCGGTATCACACACGCCGAAGCAGAACTGCGACAAATACGGAATGTTGGAGCGGTAGGGCAAAATCTTGGCGCCTGCCGGCATAATATGGTCGGTGGTGATATTGTCACCCACCTTAAGCACACATTCCGCTTCAATGGTATCCGTTACCGGGTTTGCATTCGGGAAAGGCTTGATGTTCGGGCCTCTGAGCACTTCCAAATCTTTGGCTTCTTCCATGCCGGCGGGCTCGACAATTGCCGAATCATCAATAAAGAACCTGCGCGGCATGCTGACACTGAGTTTCTTGCCGAAGGTTGTCGGGTCGGTAATGTAACCGGTCAATGCCGAAGCCACTGCGGTTTCGGGAGAAACCAGGTAAACCTGCCCGTCTGCCGTGCCGCTTCTGCCTTCAAAGTTGCGGTTGAAGGTTCTTAACGATACACCGGCGCTGTTCGGGCTAAAGCCCATACCGATACACGGACCGCAGGCGCACTCCAAAAGCCTTGCGCCGGAAGCCAAAATGTCACCCAACGCACCGCAATCGGAGAGCATTCTGAGCACCTGCTTCGAGCCGGGAGAAATAGAGAGGCTCACATCGGGCGAAATGGTTTTGCCCTTGAGCATTGCCGCCACTTTGAGCATATCTAAAAGCGAAGAGTTTGTGCACGAACCGATACATACCTGGTCACACTTCACATCGCTTAAGCTTTCGACTGTCACCACATTGTCAGGGCTGTGCGGGCAAGCGATAAGGGGCTTGAGCTCCGAAAGATTGATGTTGATAACTTTATCATACACCGCATCTTCATCGCTCTTAAGCTCTACCCAATCACTGCCTCTGCCTTCGGCTTCGAGGAATTTCTTTGTAATTTCATCCGAGGGGAAGATCGAGGTGGTCGCGCCAAGCTCGGTGCCCATATTGGTAATGGTCGCTCTCTCGGGCACGGAAAGGGTTTTGATGCCTTCACCGCCCCACTCAATAATCGCGCCGACACCGCCTTTAACGGAAAGCTGCCTTAAAATCTCCAAACTGACATCCTTCGCTGTCACAAATGGGCGCAGCTTGCCGGTGAGGTTAACCTTATACATTTTGGGCATGGTAATGTAGTAAGCGCCGCCGCCCATGGCAACCGCCACATCAAGGCCGCCGGCACCCATTGCCAGCATACCGATGCCGCCGCCGGTCGGCGTATGGCTGTCGGAACCGATCAGGGTTTTGCCCGGAATGCCGAAGCGCTCCAGATGCACCTGGTGACAAATGCCGTTACCGGGGCGCGAAAAATAAATACCGTGTTTCTTGGCAACCGAACCGATATAACGGTGGTCATCCGCATTCATAAACCCGCACTGCAGCGTGTTGTGGTCGATGTACGCCACACTGCGCTCGGTTTTAACGCGCGGAATACCGATGGTTTCAAACTCTAAGTACGCCATCGTGCCGGTCGCATCTTGAGTGAGGGTTTGGTCAATTCTCAAAGCGATTTCTTCGCCGACCTTCATCTGCCCTTCCACAAGGTGCGCTTGAATGATTTTTTGTGCAATTGTTAATCCCATTTTTCAGTCCTCCAGCAATCTTTGTTTTGCTTTATTTGCATGCTCCGTGCCGAGTGTTTCGGCAAGTGCTTCATTATGTGCTTTTATCGCTTCAAGGATTTTTTGGTGCTCCTCTCCGCTTTTGACCGCCCGCGGCTTACTCGCTACGGACAGAGCGCGGTAGCGCGCCATTTTGCGGTGCAGCTCGGTGAGCGTTTTTCCGTAAATTCTCGAACCGCAGTGCTTATAAATCGTGTAGTGGAATTCGGAGTCCATTTGGCTGATTTTTTCACTGTCGTTCTCGGAAATATAGAACTGCTGCATTTTGATAATGTCTTCCAATTCTTTAATGCCGTCATCTCCGATATTGCGCGCGGCAAGCGCCATTGCCTTGCCCTCAATCGCCACTCTGACATTGACAATATCGATAATATCCTGCTTAGAGAAACCGAGCACCACGATTTTTTTGCCGGTGCTTTCGACCAAATCCTCCTGCTCAAGCATCGCAACCGCTTCCCTGATCGGGGTGCGGCTGACACCGTATTTTGCCGAAAGCCCCAACTCGGTCAACTCGGTACCGCTCGGGATTTCTTCGGTAATAATCGCCTGCTCCATAATTTTAAAAACCTGGTGCGCGAGCGAAAAACTCTTATCCAAGGTGCCAACACCTCCATTCTCTGTTTTCTCTACCCTGTTTCAAGAATGCTTAGCGCTCTTGAAATCTTCCGGGCGCGAGCTCGTCAATCTTATCGGTAATTTCTTTTACCGCCAGCATGGTGACACGCCCGCCTTCATACATTTCATCGACCCACTCTTTAAGGGTAATGACCAGTTCGTCATTCTTAGCAACCCGGGCATCACCTGTTAACTCATAATGGTCGTTAATCCAATACGCAATTCCCGCCAAGCCGGAGGTTTTGGAAATGAGCACACTCGCGGCTCTGCCGAGAATTTTTTCGGTATTAAATATATTGTAAATTTCCTGGTCTTTGAGGAGCCCGTCCGCATGAATACCGGCGCGCGTGACATTAAAGTCTCTGCCGATAAAGGGAGCGGAGGTCGGGATTTTATAGCCGATTTCGTGCTTGAAGTAATCGGCAATATCCGTAATCACTTCGGGGCGCATACCGTCAAACGAACCGCGCAACGAAGCATACTCAATGACCATTGCTTCCAGCGGCACATTGCCGGTTCTCTCGCCGATACCCAGCAGCGAGCAATTGACGGCACAGGCGCCGTAAAGCCACGCCGCGGTAGCGTTGGAAACGGCTTTGTAGAAATCGTTGTGCCCGTGCCACTCGAGCATTTCGCTCGGCACACCGGTGTAATGCTGTAAGCCGTAAATAATACCCGGCACACTGCGCGGCAGCGCCGTTCCCGTAAACGGTACGCCGTAACCCATGGTGTCGCACGCGCGAATTTTAACAGGGATACCTGCATCATTCGAAAGCTCCTGCAGTGCGGTCACAAAGGGAAGCACAAAGCCGTAAAAATCCGCTCTGGTAATATCTTCCAAGTGACAGCGCGGCACCAGCCCCGCATCAAACGCATCTTTAACAGTGCCCAAGTACATATCGAGCGCTTCGCGCCTGGTCTTACCAAGTTTCTTGAAAATGTGGTAGTCCGAGCAGGAAACCAAAATACCGGTTTCTTTGATTTCCAAATCCTTAACCAGCTGAAAATCCTTTTTGCTCGCCCGAATCCAGGTTGTAATCTCCGGGAAGCGCAGGTTCTTTTCGCGGCACAGCTCAATCGCCTTGCGGTCTTTTTGGCTATAGACAAAAAATTCGGTCTGCCGAATTCTGCCGTAGGGGCCGCCCAGCTTGCTCATCAGCTCATACATATCGGCAATCTGCTCGGCGGTATAGGGGTTGACCGACTGCTGCCCGTCGCGAAACGAGGTGTCGGTAATCCAGATTTCCTCCGGCATGCTCAAGGGCACGCGGCGGTGGTTGAAGGCAATTTTCGGCACTTCATCATAATTAAACACATCGCGGTATAAATTCGGCTCTTTGACATCATCGAGCACAAATTTATTGGATGTCTGCTCTAATAAATTCGTTTTTGGAGATAATTCAACCATTTTTTCACCTCCGAGTATTCTTTACTGCACCTAATGTGCACGGGGTTTCGGGAAATTCTCCGCAAGCAGCCTTGCGGCTCTTTATATTGTATAATTGTATACAATAATACAAAAAAAGTCAATGCAAATGCGGTGACAATTTATTATATTAATTACATATGGAATAAAGAATTGCAATCTCTCACCGAATATGCTACACTCTCTTTAAAGAGGTGACGCATATGGAAGATGCAAAAGTGCATATTTACCACGGCAACGGCAAGGGCAAAACCACTGCCGCCATCGGCTTGGCAATCCGCATGCTCGGCGCCGGCAAAAAAGTGTGCTTCTGCCAGTTCCTTAAAGATGGCGCCAGCAGTGAAATTAAGCCTTTAAAAAGCTTTAAAAACTGCAAAGTGATGTACTACGCCGAGCCGCTCAAGTTTATTCAGCTCATGAGCGAAAAAGAAAAAAAGACCTGCAAAATGATCGAAACACAGCTCTTTGCCAGAGCCTGTGATACGGAGTGTGATTTGCTGGTACTCGACGAAGTGCTGGACTTGATTGATTACGGCATTTTGGATGAACAACTGCTTTTCTACTACCTCGACAACCGCGAGGATACCGAGGTGGTGCTCACCGGCAGAAACCCCTCGCTGAAACTGCGCAAGCGCGCCGACTATATCACCGAAATGCGCTGTATCAAACACCCGTTTGATGAGGGCTGCGTCGCCCGCGAGGGTGTGGAGTTTTAATGAAAACCGACTTGAAAATTTCAAGTCGGTTTTTTATTCTTCCGGTTCGTACAAATGAAATTCACTGTAAAGCGCTTTGCGCTCCGCCGCAGTTTCCAAAGTCTTCCTGGTATCTATGCGGCGCTTACCTTTGATTACATTGTTTATATATTCTATGATGATTGCTGTTTTCGATTTTTTCTCGATCTCGGCTTTCTTTTTCAACACCTGCCTGATTTGTTGTGATGCTGATACATTTCTAACCGTTTTGTCTCCTCGATCTACAATAAATTTAATCTGTTGACGGCGCGAAGTATCTTTCAATCCGAAATTGCCCGCCGCAAACAAATCACACACCATTTTTTCGAGCAATACCGAATCAACCTCTCCATGCCACGCCCTAATGGGTGCCTGCAAATACCGGTTTACGCACAGACTCAGTAACTGCGCAAACCGCCACAAACCATATTCCTTTAAGCGTTTTTCAAACAGAGCTAAAAACTCTTCATTTGTCAAAGAGCTCTCAAACACTGCCCAATCGCACAAATGCCGCAGACCGATACCTTCTGTTGTCATATGAGAGAGCGTATGCAGCAGCAAGATCATTCCATGATGAAAAGTGTCCGGGATGTTTACCTTGCCTTGCCCGATATCCACTGTCTCGGCGTTTTCAATCAAATCGCCGAAGACATCTTGCTTCATTTGTTCCCCTAAAGCATTTTCGGGAATGCCGTTAAGACTGCGGTGCAATTCTAAAACTATGCCGTCTTTTTGATAGGCAGCATGTTTTCCCTCATGCTCCGAACAAGTAAACCCCTCTCTTTGCAGTACTGCCTCACAGTGCGCAAAATCGGCAGGATGCACATAAAAATCCACATCGCCCGCATTGCGCAGTTCCGGCTGCGGGTAATACAGAGAAGATGCCAATCCTTTAAAAGTGACATAAGGGATGTTCTCTTTTTGCATCAGGCGGTGCAGCTCGGCATGGGCATAATTAAGGCTGACTGTGGTTGCCAAACTGTGGCGCGCCAGCTTTTCTGCCTTTTGCAGCAGCACTTCATCTGCCACATAGGCTTTGGAAACAGAAAAAACCAAAGGGAATACCTTATGCACATTGGCTTCCCGATACAACGCCTTCCAGTCGGAGCAGAGAATATTCACTTCTGTTTCAAACAGCGCTTTGGAAAGCAATTTCAAAAGCGCTGTTTGTGTTGCACTTAGTTCTTGCATATTATTGTTCCATTTGTTTTAATCGTTCGTTTTCGGCTTTGAGCCTACCGGCTTTTGTTAAGCCACGCAGACATCTGTAAAAAATCAGAAAGGGGATAGCAATGCCGGTTTTATATGCCCGCGGATAATCGTGCTTATACGTTTCTAAATCAAACAATCGTTTAAACCAATACTTTCTTCTGCCTTTGGCTGAAAAATCGGTTTGCCCGATTGTCTTCTTCATTTTATTACTCATCATCGTTTTGAGCGAACCGAAAGCGCCCGAAGCAAAATAGTACTGTAATACCTGCTCCTGTTGCGCATCAAAAGCCGGCATGTCACTGCCGAACGCTGTTTGCGCTAATTGTCGCATCTGTTTTTCAAATGCGGCAGATTCCATTTTGTCCAGTTCGGCTTCTATATATACATAATTCAAACCATCTGCCAAGGCCTTGTTGTAGATATAAATATCCAATAAATTACGAATACCTACTCCGTTATCACGGTAATGGCGATAAATATGAGATACCATAAAGACATAAAAATCCTCATCAGAAAAATGATAGCCGTATTGATTTTTATCATCTTTGAGCAGTCTGTTTTTGACGTCTTTATAATAGTTGTAAAATGCCGGGTTGTTGCTATGGTATAGAGAGCGATGCATTTCAAAGTTGAAACACGGTTCTTTCTCATATTCCATCACATGCCCCGAGTCGCTTTGCTTTCTTTGATAGCCTTCCCCCAGCATATACTGCTCCACCTGTTCGGCAAAATTTTCATCAAAAAGAATATCATTATCGGCAAACTCGCGCAGTTCCGGTTTTGGGTAATAGTCTTTTAATACAATGCCTTTTAATGGCATGTGCCAAATGCCGGTTTTTTCCAAATAGGCAAGAATTTTCGCTCTTTCGGCGGCAAAGTTCAGATCGCGGTACAGTGCTTTCATCTGTTCCTGCTGCCACTTGGCATACTGTTCCGGATCTGTCTTGATATGCTCAGCCAAAACAGAAGAAATGAGCGCAGTGATTTTATGCTCTTTACAAAGGGTGTAAAGAGCATCCAAATCCATCGCTTCTATTCTGTTTTTGTCTGCCTTTTCCCCATTTGCCGCACAAGCAAGCAGGTACAGCACATCATTATAAAGAGTTTTCATGCCTTATTTGCCTTTATATTACGTTGCTGTCATTACAAATTTGGAATTATAAAACAGAAATGAGTGTTTTTGTCGTTTTTTTATAATACACTTTTTCATTCTGCATTTTATTTCTACACATCTAAAAATCTCTCTCATTGAATGTCATATAATCCAAAAGAATGTAGCCGAGAATACCTAATATACAGCCCAATGTATTATGAATAATGTCATCCGTTTCCACATAGCCCAGTTTAAATACAAACTGAATTATTTCAATTAACAAACTCAGTGCTGCGCTCATGGGAATAATCGGCCATTTTTTGTGATTGATTTTTTTTGTGTCGATTAAACAATATAAAAAGCCTATCGGATAGAAAAAAGCAATATTCATAATCACTTCGCGAGTTTTATCGCTGTTGCCATCCGCTATCATTTTGTAGGAGCGAAACGGTATGATACTCACCCCAAAAGAATTCGAGTCAATATCTCGATTGAGTATTGCCGAATAGATTACCATGGCAAGGTAAATAAAAAATGCAGTTATGACAATAATTTGAAACGCTTTTTTGTTGCGCTTCATATAGTGTTTCATCAATACAAAGCCGAGTGAAATGACAAAAATCATAATTGCCAATGTCCAGTAATCCCAAGAATACATATAAAATGCTTTATAAAGAATGTTCAACAGTTGATGTGCCAACAGTCTTAAATGTTGAAAAAAAGCCATTAATGAAGGTCTCCTCTGTTCTGTTAAAAATTAAATGTGGCAGGTTGTAATGGAGCAACAAGAGATCGTTCTCAGCCGAGTTCATTGCCATCAAGCTTTTTGAGTTGCTTAACGATTACCGTACATCTTTTCATAATAGTTTTGGTACTCACCGGAAATAATATTTTCCCACCAAGGCTTATTATCTAAATACCACTGAATTGTCTTTTTAATGCCGTCTTCAAATTTTGTTTCGGGCAACCAACCGAGCTCGTTGTGAATCTTGGTCGGGTCAATCGCATAGCGCATATCGTGCCCTTTGCGGTCGGTGACATAGGTGATTAAATCTTCACTTTTACCAAGCTCTTTACAGATGAGTTTGACAATATCAATATTGCGCATCTCATTATGCCCGCCGATATTGTAGACCTCACCGACTCTGCCCTTGTGAATAATCAAATCAATCGCCTTGCAGTGGTCTTCCACATAGAGCCAGTCGCGCACATTTAAACCTTCACCGTATACCGGCAATGGCTTGTCCGCCAGCGCATTGGCAATCATCAAAGGAATCAGTTTCTCCGGAAAATGGTAAGGACCATAGTTATTGGAACAGCGGCTGATACTCACCGGTAAACCGTAGGTGCGGTAATACGCCAACACCAGCAAATCCGCACCCGCCTTGGAAGACGAATAGGGAGAAGAGGTGTGAATCGGCGTTTCTTCGGTGAAAAGCAAATCCGGTCTGTCAAGCGGCAAATCGCCGTAAACTTCATCGGTTGAAACCTGATGGTAGCGTGTAATGCCATACTTGCGGCAGGCGTCCATAAGCACTTGCGTGCCCAAAATGTTGGTTTTTAAGAAAATACCGGGGTCTTCAATCGAGCGGTCCACATGAGATTCTGCCGCAAAATTGACCACGATATCCGGCTTTTCTTCTTCAAAGAGTGTTTCTACTGCCTCTTTATCGCAAATATCGGCTTTGACAAAGCGGAAGTTCGGATTGTTCATCACCGATTCCAGCGTGGAAAGATTGCCGGCATAAGTCAGCTTGTCTAAGCAAATAATCCGATAATCAGGATATGTCTTCAACATGTGAAAAATGAAGTTGGAACCGATAAATCCGGCACCGCCGGTTACGATGATAGTCATAATGATACCTCCGGTTTTAAAAAATGTTGAATTTTGAATGTTGAATGTTGAATGATTGTGGCGAAACTGCGTTTCGCATTTTAATAGAACGATGAGAACGAGTGCAGCATCCCACCTTGAACACCTGCTTTAAAACTCTTTAAATCGGGTAAGGGCAGAGCCCTTCCTCAATTCAAAATCCAAAATTCCTAATTCAAAATTCTTAAAATTAGTCTCTATAAAACAAGTCTCTTGTGTAGACTTTGTCTTTGACATCATCCAGGCAACTGTCATATCGGTTGGCGATAATGACTGTGCACTGTTCTTTAAATGCTTTTAAATCATTGACAACGCGGCTGCCGAAAAACGTAGTACCATCTTGTAAGGTCGGTTCATACACAATGACCTTCACGCCCTTTGCCTTGATGCGCTTCATAATGCCTTGAATCGAACTTTGGCGGAAATTGTCGGAATTGGATTTCATGGTCAGGCGATAGACACCGACCGTAATATCCTTTTCCTTTTGCGCATCATACTCACTGCTTTGCCCATACGCGCCCGCTTTTTCGAGCACTCTTTGGGCAATAAAGTCTTTTCTTGTGCTGTTGCTTTGCACAATAGCGCTAATCATATTCTGCGGCACATCGTCGTAATTGGCGAGCAACTGCTTGGTGTCCTTGGGCAGGCAATAGCCGCCGTAGCCGAAGCTGGGGTTGTTGTAATGGTCGCCGATACGCGGGTCTAAGCAAATGCCCCGAATCACGCTGGCGGCATCAATGCCCCGCATTTCCGCATAGGTGTCGAGTTCATTAAAGTAAGACACGCGCAACGCCAAGTAGGTGTTGGCAAAGAGTTTGACTGCCTCCGCCTCGGTAAAGCCCATTGTCAGAACAGGGATATCTTTCTTTTCGGCGCCCTCAACAAGCAGCGCCGCAAAATCCTTTGCCGCCTGTAACTGCTTTTCATCTGCCGTGTCGGTGCCCACAATAATGCGGGAGGGGTATAAATTGTCATACAACGCTTTCGTTTCCCTTAAAAACTCCGGGCTGAAAAGAATTTTATCGGTAGCGTATTTTTCTCGGACAGAAGCGGTATATCCTACCGGGATGGTGGATTTAATCACCATATAGGCTTCCGGGTTATACTCCATTACAGTTTCAATAACCGCTTCTACTGCCGATGTATCAAAAAAGTTTTTCTGGCTGTCATAGTTCGTCGGCGCCGCAATGACAACAAAATCTGCACCTTTATAAGCCGTCTCGGCATCTAAAGTTGCCACTAAGTTGAGCGCTTTCTCGGCAAAAAACTTTTCAATGTATTCATCCTGAATGGGTGAAATTCTTTGATTAATGAAATTGACCTTTTCTTCAATAATATCCACTGCCACCACTTCATGGTTTTGTGCGATTAACGTAGCTATCGACAAGCCGACATAGCCCGTTCCGGCAACAGCAATTTTCATGTTTATGTACGCCTCCTTAGAGTGTAAGTTTTTCTATTTTATTTGGTTTGATAAAAATCGGCATACCACTGAGCAAAGCGGTGCAACCCTTCTCGAAGGGAAGTTTTCGGTTTGAAGCCGAAGTCGCGCTCTAAGCCGGTGGTGTCCGCATAAGTAATCGGCACATCGCCGGGCTGCATCGGCACCAATTCTTTGTGCGCTTCAAAGTCATAATCCTCCGGTAACACACCCGCGCGAATTAATTCCTCTTGCAAAATCTCCACAAACTCCAACAGGTTTTCGGGAGAATGATTGCCGATATTGTAGAGCGCATAGGGCGGAAGCGGCAAACCGTCGTCACCGGTTTCTTTCGCCGGCGCTTTTTGCATCACGCGGTGAATGCCCTCAACAATATCATCTACAAAAGTAAAGTCTCTTTTGCAATTACCGAAATTAAAAATTTGAATGGTTTCCCCTTTAATCAGTTTATTCGTGAAACTAAAATACGCCATATCCGGTCTGCCCGCGGGACCATAAACGGTAAAGAAGCGTAGCCCGGTAGACGGAATGTTATATAACTTGCTGTAAGCATGCGCCAACAGCTCGTTCGATTTTTTAGTAGCGGCGTAGAGCGACACCGGGTTGTCGACCTTATCTTCGGTGGCATAGGGCACCTTTTTGTTGGAGCCGTAAACGGAGGAACTCGAGGCATACACCAAATGCTCTACCGGGTAATTACGGCATGCTTCCAAAATATTGTAAAAGCCGATAATGTTGGACTGAATATACACATCGGGGTTGGTAATCGAGTAACGCACCCCTGCTTGGGCTGCCAGATTGACGACCACCGCCGGTTTATGTGCCTCAAACAGCTCTGTTATTAAATCATTTTGACAAATATCGCCTCTGACAAATTCAAAGCGATGCTCTGTATCCGCCGCTAAAGCTTCTATTTGCTCTAAGCGGTATTCTTTTAAGGATACATCATAATAATCGTTCATATTATCGATGCCGATAATATGAAGCTTTTTATACTGCCGCAGCAGCTCCATCACGAGGTTCGCGCCGATAAAACCGGCTGCCCCCGTAACAAAAATCGTTTTGCCTTCTAATTGGATATTTTGCTTCATGTTCTCACCTGATTAAGTATTTGCTTTTTCTCTATAAAAATAGAAAGGTTTGATAATTTTTTAATTGCTGCATGGCAGCATAACATTACACCATGTCCGCCTATGTGACATTTTGAATGATATAACTTTTTCTGTTTGTAATCTGTCAAAAAACCTTTTTATTATTACAAATCCCTATTATCTGCAATGCTTCCGACAATGACTTTACAATATAATCCGCCTCGGCGGTAAAACGTGATTTTTCCGCATCGGCATCACTTGGAATGAGAATGGTTTTCACTCCGGCATTGAAGCCGGTCTGCACATCGCGGTAAGTGTCACCGATAAAGTAAGATTTATCTAAATCAATATGATATTTTTTTACCAGCGAATCTATCATTCCGGTTTTCGGCTTGCGGCAGTCGCAGTCAAATTTCAGCTCCTTGCGCTCTCCTTCATAGCCGCTGTCGGGGTGGTGCGGACAGTAGATTAAATCATCCACATAACAACCCGCATTGCCTAGCAGCGTATACAGCCGCTTGTGAATCTTTTCAAGGGTCTCCGGCGTGCAATCGCCTCTGGCAATCACCGGCTGATTGGTCACCACCAGCGCCAGGTAGTCGGACTGATTGATTGCCAACAAAGCTTTTGGCACGCCGGCAATTAATTCTATTTGCTCCGGCTCTGTAATTAACCCTTTAAAGACATTTAATGTGCCGTCGCGGTCTAAAAAGATTGCCTTTTGTTTGCGCGAAAGATTTCTGCCGGCAATCTTACCGTTCTCATATTCTTGTTTTGCCACTGCGAGCCTGTCCGGTGTGCCGACATCTTTGACATACTCGGGCGAAGCATATGCATAAACCGGCTTGCCTTCTGCCAAAAGGGCAGCGATGACATCTTTTTCCAGTGCCAGTTTTTTCGGCGCTGTAAATACTTCTAATACCTCCGGCGAGAAAATCACTATGCCGGCATTGATGCAGTTTTCATAATCGTAGTCGCGCTTGTTATCTTTAAAATCAAATTGCAACACTTTGCCGGTCGCATCTTTGACCACGATATCCGAATCATAGGGGTGGGAATTCGGGTGCACAAAAAGGGTGGCAATCGCCCCTTTCTGCCGATGGTAGGCATACATTCTTTGATAATCCACATCTTCCACCAGGTCGGCATTCACCAATAAGAAATCATCGCCAAGAAAGGCTTTTGCATAAAAGAGCGCCCCCGCCGTGCCAAGCGGTTCCTCTTCGTGCACAAAGGAAATCTTTGCACCGTAGCGGCTGCCATCACCTAAACAATCAACGATTTGCTCCCCTAAATAGCCGACACAAACGACAATTTCCGTAACCCCATCGGCAACCAGGTTTTCAACAATATATTCTATGAGCGGTCTGCCGCAAAACGGCACCAGCGGTTTTGGTATTTTGTCGCCTGTCACAGCGGAAAGTCTGGTGCCCTTTCCGCCTGCCATAATTACTGCTTGCATTTTAAATATCTTCGCCCTCAATTAAATCGCCCAAATACTTTCCGTAAGAAGAAACATTGTATTTTCTGGCGGCTTTAATCAAGCTCTTCGACTGCTCTAACAACTGCTCGGAGCTAATCCAACCGTTGCGCCAAGCAATTTCTTCCGGCGCGGAAACAATAATGCCTTGCTGCTTTTGCATGGTGCGCACAAAGTCGGATGCCTCGATAAGGCTGTCCATCGTGCCGGTATCCAGCCACGAAAAGCCGCGCGAAAGAAAACTGACATCTAAATCCCCCGCCTCCAGGTACTTTAAATTCAAATCCGTAATTTCCAACTCGCCGCGCGGGGAAGGCTTTTGCTGTTTGGCAAATTCCACACAGCGGTTGTCGTAGAAATAAAGACCTGTCACTGCCCAGTGCGATTTCGGTTTTTCAGGTTTCTCTTCCAAAGAAATAACTTTGTGCTCTTTATCAAATTCCACAATACCGAAGCGCTCCGGGTCATCCACATGGTAGCCGAATATCGTGGCTCTGTGATTGATTTCGGCATTTTGTACCGCTCTTTTGAGGATGCCGGTAAAGCCCGCACCGTAAAAGATGTTGTCACCAAGCACCATTGCACAGCAGTCTTCCCCGATAAACTCTTCACCGAGAATAAACGCTTGCGCCAAACCGTCGGGCGACGGCTGCGCTTTATAGGATAATTTAATGCCGAAACTGCTGCCGTCTCCGAGCAGTTTTTTAAAATGCGGCAAATCCTCCGGTGTGGAAATGACCAGAATGTCATTAATGCCCGCCAGCATTAAGGTGCTCAGCGGATAATACACCATCGGTTTGTCATAGATTGGCAACAACTGTTTCGAGGTGACCATTGTAATAGGGTAAAGCCTCGTGCCGCTGCCTCCGGCAAGAATAATTCCCTTCATTTTTTGTTCCTTTCGGAATATTTTGTTAATGTAGAAATTAAAAAGTAAAATGTAATATGAAATCAATAATTCTACATTCTAATATCTACATTCTACATTTTGCTAAATTATTCCCCCAGAATAATTTGGCAAATCCTATCAATGTCTTCCGGTGCCAAATCGGCATAAAGCGGTAAAGTCAGCACCTTAAGCGCGATATCGCGCGCAACCGGTGTGTCGTTGACATCATATTTATCTTTATAACAGTCAAAATCATTGCTCAGCGGATAGAAATATTTTCTGGCGCCAATGCCGTTTTCTCTGAGCTTGTCCGCCACTTCATCCCTGGATTTTCCAAACACTTCTTTGTCAAAAAGTACCGGGAAATAAGCGAAGTTGTAGTTGACTGTCTCCTGCTTAAAAGGAAGTTTGAGCCCTGCCACACCTTCCAAGTGCTTGCGGTAGCGGTGAGCGGCTTCTTTGCGCTTGGCAATTTCACCCTCTAAATGGCGCAAATTACAGATTCCCATTGCTGCCGAAAACTCATTCATCTTCGCGTTAGCGCCGACGGCATCAACGGTTTCAGGTCCGCGAATACCGAAGTTTTTCAGGCGATACAACTCCAAGCCGAAATCTTCATCGTGAAAACAAACCGCACCACCCTCAATGGTGTGGAACACCTTGGTGGCGTGGAAAGAAAACATCGAAGCATCGCCGAAAGAGCCGACACCCTTGCCCTTGTACTTTTCGCCGAAAGCATGCGCCGCGTCATAAATCACTTTCAAGCCGTGCTTTTTTGCAATGCGCTCAATTTCTTCGATATTGCAAACATTGCCGTAAACATGCACGGGAATAATCGCGCTTGTTTTATCGGTAATCAGCGCTTCTATTTTGGTGGTATCTATCGTATATGTATCCGGCTCAATGTCACAAAAAACGGGTGTTAAACCACCCCGCACAATAGCATGGGTGGTCGAGGCAAAGGTGAAAGGTGTGGTAATCACTTCACCGGTCAATCCCATTGCCTGAATCGCCATTTCCAGAGCCATATGTCCATTGCAAAACAGGTCAACATTGTCCACATCCAAGTAGTCTTTTAACTGCTCTTGAAACTGCTTGTGTTTGGGACCCATATTGGTCAGCCAGCAACTATCCCAAACCTCTTTAATTTCTTCAATATATTCATCAAATGCAGGCATTGATGAACGCGTTACATTAATCATTTTATTAATACCTTAAAAA
The DNA here is from genome assembly GCA_017432485.1 of Clostridia bacterium. Classification (GTDB taxonomy): domain Bacteria; phylum Bacillota; class Clostridia; order Oscillospirales; family Acutalibacteraceae; genus RUG714. The sequence continues at coordinate 36,067 of JAFRJB010000105.1, read as the reverse complement.
TCTATATTGAATTTTCCTTTATACTTTTTGTGACTTCTAATTGCCAAAACAATGCCCAACACTATCCAAGCCGCAACAATAATCCATTCCTGCCACACTAATGAACAATTTGTACCCGGAATTAAATACATTGCTGCCATGCTGCCGGACATAATCACCGCAATAATACCGACTATTCTGTAATGCCGTATCTTATACGGTCTTTCCATTGTCGGTTCCAATTTTCTCAAGCGTAAGAAAGACAACGAGACAATACAGTAAGCCAAGCAACAGGCAAAGTTACCTGCGTCTACAATCCAAACAAGCATTGTTCTGCCAAAGAAAGGTGCAATTACGGATAATCCTCCAATTAATAACAATGCGGTTATCGGTGTTTTAAACTTGCCATGCAGTTTGCCGAACACTTTCGGAATCATTAAAGATTCCGACATGGAATAAATTGCCCGGCTGCCACCTATTAAGAAAGAATTCCAACTTGTAATAATACCGCACAATCCACCGATAATCAGTACCTTTGCCATCGCGGAGGAATTAAACGCTTTTGCCATCGCATCGGCGGTAACAAGTCCTGTGGTATTCATAGAATTAGCGATATCATCCGCATTTAAAATATACCCTACCGCAAAGACAACCAACACATAAAAGGCAACGGCTAAAATGATAGATAAAAGCATCAATTTGCCCACCTTTTTGAGCGATACCTTTATTTCTTCGGCTGCTTGCGGAATAACGTCAAAGCCAAAGAAGAAAAACGGAGTCATAATGGCGACTTTTAGTATATTCATGGAAATGTCTCCACCGTTATCGCCCAAAAACATTTGCCCTTTGACATTTTCAATATCACCGGAAACAGCAGATGCCCCAACTAAAACAAGACCGACAACTGCAATGATAATGGTAAGCACTTTTTGTAACAACGCCGCTTTTTTTGTCCCAATAATATTGAGCGTTACTACGATTACAGTCATTATAATAGAAATGATTACCCAACTTAAATATACATCGAATCCATTGATAGAATACATATATCCTTTAAGCATATTGGGAAAAATATATTGCAAAATAGTGGGAAACGATACCGCCTCATAGCATACCACACCAATATAGCTCAAAATAATTGCCCATGTGCACACATAAGACCCGATTGGACCAAAGGCTTTAAAGCTGAATACATGCTCTCCCCCACACTTTGGCATGGCGGTAGTCAACTCCGCGTAGCAAAGACCGACAAAATAAATCATGATGCCGCCGATTAAAAAGCCGAGAATGGTGCCGATAATACCGCCTTCTTGAATCCATTGACCGGAGGACACAACCCAGCCCCAACCGATCATTGCACCGAAAGCAACAACCAGTATGTCGCCGGAGCGTAGGACCGGGTTAAATTTACTGTTCTTTTCGTTCATATTCATATACCCCTCAAATAATGATTGTTATCTTAGCCAATAACCCCTTCTTGAAGATATTTTTTGATTTGTTCCACGCTCATATTGTTTAACCCGACTTTTTCCAAGGTTCTGCCAACATGCCAATAATCCTCGTTTTTCAATGCACCTGCCAAATTAACAACTGCCTGCATTAACGGCGTTTTTACACCAACTGCGGAAGCTACACTTGACATACAAACCAGTGTATACGGTGCATCCTCAACTAAATATCTGCCATTTAAATCATTGGGTCCTTCCAACGGAAGGAAAATGTCCGTGCTACCTTGAATGCACTCATAAACAGTGTCTTTTTTTGGACAATACCCCATATTAAAGAGCCTGTCTTTAATGTCAATCTGCTCGTAACCGAAGGCTGCACAAATATTCTTTCTTTCATCATCAATAAGCTGTATGACATTGCCGACCGAAGGTGTAATACCCTCTTTGTAATGATAATGCTTTTTGTAATACTCGATTTTACCGGCATTTAAGACAACAGGCGCCGGATGGGTTGTGCCGTTTCCATTATTTAAACCTGTTTCCAACACATCTGTCATCATTTTTAAATTCGGGTAAAGCGGATAGATTAAATCGTACATTTCCTGATTGTATTTTGCCGGAAATGCAGCAAAATACATCACATCGGTAATCAACGAAATATTGACACCGTCTTGCCCGACACGCCTCGCCGTATACGGTAAAGTATGAACTTCTGCAATTTTCACGCCATCAAGTTTGCCTAGATCTCTAAAAACCTTTGCAAACACAAGTGCGCCGCCCGTACTGCCGGGAGAAAGAAAAATTTTATCACCCGACTTGATAAATGGCGCAATGATTTTTGCAATTTCTTCATGGGCAAATGAAGGTAAAACCGGAATGATAAGGTCATATTCTTTCATTGCTACTTCTATATCATTGGTAATCTCATGAATGGGTATTTCACCAACAGGTCCCACCCCCATTGCCTTAATTGTCTTTTTTTCTCGGATGGCATCAAAGTTATGTTTATGTGATTCTTGAACAAATAAAGTAATTTCATGCCCTCTTGCCGATAAATCTGCAGCTGTTGCAAATGCACCATTTCCACAACCGATTACTGTAATTTTCATTTTAAAACCTCCCTCGTAATTCATCTAATGTATTCGGGTTAAACTTATTTAATAACATCGTGTTGCCATTGCCATCCACAATATCAAAAACATCATTCATATAACTAACTGTTTTTTTCAGTTCACTCAAATTGTTCTCGACAAAATGAATTGTCAAGGCGGGTGTGTCGACGATGCGCTCATTATAATAGTTTTTATTCTCTTTTACTCTTTGTATCGTTTCAACTACTGAACTGATTTGTTCAATCTTTTCTTTTCCTTGAATTCTGCTAACCGTTTTATTCTCACCACTTAGCAAAAAATTATACGAAGCACCTAATCTGTTGAAACAAGCTACTTTTTCGTCAATACTGCTCAAATCTGCCATCTTTCCGGTAAATGCTAAGCGAATAATCATATCAATGGTGTTTGTTCCCAGTATTGCCTGTTCAATATTATAAAAAGAACCTCCCAACCTGCAGCCCATTTCATAAAAAGTAATCTTTTCACCATCAAAATGCCCTTGCAAAAACACCAAACCATCTATTATGCCTTCCGACTTGAACATATGAATAACCTTTTCATTGACCGAGTTATAATAAGCTTTCAAAGAACATGAGGGAGCAATGCTTAAATTTGCATAATTAATAGCGCTTCCCCTGTCATCACATACATATCTGTCAAAACTTTCCAATAATCTGTATTCGCCATCGACAGCAATATAATCTAACAGAAACTCTCTACCGGTAATATACTCTTCGATAATGACTGTATCAGAATCGGAAAACTCTTTTGCCGTTTCGAACTGTTTGAACAATTCCGTTTTGTTATAGCAAACACCGGCTCCTCTTGAACCACTCGCGTCTAACGGCTTTACAAAAACCGGATATTGCAATACACTTTTTTCCCCTTCTTCCCATTTCTGCCCAACATAGTAGGTGTTAGGTACGGGAACGCCATATTTTTCACAGGTCTGCTTAAAAACTGTCTTATTGGTTGACATTTCAATCATTTTTTTTGTGGCAAAAAAGGGTAGCCCTAAACGCTGGCAGACTTCATAACAGGGATTGAGAAGCACATCTAAAAAGCCTGTCGTTACTGCATCTATTTTGTTATTTAAACAATAATCAACAATGGCATCGACATCCGTTGCATCCAACAGCAATGCTTCGTCTGCATATTTTTTTGCCGGAGAATCTTGATAGTAATCTGCCACTATCACATAAATTCCCATTTTTTGAGCATGTTTGACTATATCAATAATCAAATCCGTTGCCCCCAACACCAATAATTTTTTTTCTGCAAATTTACTTTTCATGGTTAACCCTCCTTTCGCTTCAAAGCTCCACAATTTGAATGTCCTTTTGGAACACTTTATTTTCACGGTAGTTAAATAACGACCTGTCTGCAGGTTCATTCGCAAGCCATTGCACAATGGCTTGCGGCAGATTGACGCCTGCCATATGACTAAACGGATACCCGCCGCCAAATCTCGCATTCATTTCTAACACATATGGTTTGTTGCCAACCAAAAATACATCTGCATCTAAATTTCCGACATGTCGCAGTTTCTTTGAAATCGATTCTCCAAGCGTTGATATTGTTTCGTTATATACTGTTTTGGCGCAGTCTGTTTCTCCGGCGCGCATAGCGATTTTTTGTTTAACGATTGTGTTTTGATAAGTGCCATTCAAATCATTTATTACATCTATTCCATATTCTTGCCCTGTTAACATTTGTTGAATCAAGACACAGTGTTCTTTATCTATCGCTGATTCATACTTTAAATAGGAATGATGTACTTCTCTGCTTATCTTGTGATAAAACACAATTAATTCTTCTTGATTTTCTGCTTTAAAAACCGAAATGGATCCCATTCCCCATCGCGGTTTTACAAATAGAGGAAAATTCAGCCTGTGCGCCTCAATCTCATTTAGTGCAACATCAATGTCCAGAAAAGTCTCGGGTACATAAAAGCCATTTTCTTTTAGGAATAAATATGTCTTCCACTTATCATTACAAATATCAATAACCCGGCTATCTGAAACAATCACCTCAATATTGTTATCTCTAAAGCGCTGTTTGTTCATCGCCAAAATCGGAAGGTCTATATCAAATAACGAAATAATTGCGTTAATGCAATTGTTTTGGCAATAATCTATTAAATAAGGAATATAGTCTTCATCATAAATCAGTGGCGTAACCGTGTGCCCGTCTGCCACCCGAAAAGCCGGGCTTAATTCGGAGCTGTTGGAAACAAAAACTCTGCCACGGCCCTTTAACTCCTCCTTAAAATAATGAACCAAATAACTTCTTCTACCCACTGATGTCAGTAAAATATTCATTTCTTTTTTATTAGTCATTTCTTTTCCCGTCCGTTATGAATCTTTTCTGTGCTTGAGCTTATTAAATACCGGTTTCACGGTATTTAAGCAGTATGAGAAAGCCTCCAGTTTGAGCAAATAGGATAAGCCAATATAAATCACCGCACCAAGCGGCACTTGAATCAATAGTGTAATCACATTGTGCAAATGTAAGAAATTGACACAGTATACACAGCCCCCCATCGTTGCGGCTAATAAAATTCCGGGCAATATGTCTTTAAGCTGTTCCAAATAACCGTAATTCATCAGCTTTTTATTCGGCCAGGAATTGATGATTTGGCTTAGTACGCTGGTCACCAGCAAACTGAGTGCCATAGCCATCACGCTGATTCTGAATGTAATAAGTACCGAGATGATTCCAACCACTTTTTTAATAATTTCAAGTTTTAAAAACAAATCCGAACGCCCCATGGCTTTAATAGCATTGAGATTTGCCGTGTGAACCGGATAAAACACGAATGTAATGCAAAAAATCACCATAAAAGGATAAGAAGGTAACCATTTATTGGTCAATAGCAAAGAAATCAGTGCCTTGCCACAAGCGGCAAGCCCGATTAAAAGAGGTGCCATCACATAAGTGCTCGTTTTCATGGCACGGCGGGTCATGGATTTCACCGCTTCTTTGGAATCCTGCACCTTTGACATAGATGGCAGTAGCACACTGTTAATGGAGGTGTTCACATTTTCTATAATGATACTCGGGAAATTGCGCGCTTTATTGTAATAAGCTAAGTCAGCAGAAGAATACACCTTGCCAATAATTAGGCTTCTTAACTGATTATATCCGGTATCCAACAAAGAGGATGCCAATAGCTTCCACCCAAAAGAGAACAGCCCTTTCAATCTTTGAAATGAAAACATTAATTTGGGTCTCCACTTAACAGTCAGCCACAAAATCAACGTATCAATCGTTGCATTGCTCAGCTGCTGCGCTACCAATGCCCAAGCACCGGCACCTTTATAAGCGAGAAAAATACCTAAAAATGCCGAAAAGATGGTGCCACCGAGTGTGGCAAAGAAAAAGCGCTTAAAAAGCATTTGTCTTTGCACATATGCCTGCTGAATACCTTTAACGCCGGCAATAATCAGTGTTAAACTAATCACTCGCACCAAGGCAGTCAACGGTTTGTCATAGAATTTAGAAATAAGCGGTGCGGCAAAAAACATGCCTATGTATAACACTGTACACATAAAAATATTAAAATAGAATACCGAAGAAAAATCCAAATCATCCGCATCTTTTTTTTGAACAAGTGCATTCCCCAAGCCGCTGTCAACAAATACATTTAGAATGGTTGTGAATACGGTTACCAATGCAACTAACCCATACACTTCCGGTGCTAACAAGCGCGCCAAAACAATCGAAACCACAAAATGCACACCTTGTGCACCGGTTCTCTCTGCGAGCCGCCAAATAAAACCGGTTAAAGTTTTTTGTTTTAAAGAATTATTATCCATCTTTTACCTGTCTTTTTCTTTTTTCATTTTGAAATAGTGCTTTATAAACCAATGCTAAATAAGCTTTCAATCCTGTTTTTGTGTACTCTTTTCTATATTGTTTATTTAATAAGATTTCTCGATACTTATCTAAATACACCAAAGTTTGAACTTGCTTTTCTATGATTTTCTTCTGAAAAATATCTTCATACTTTCCCTGCGAATACGCATTGATTCTTTGTATTAATTCTATCACCTCATTGTTGTGACGAATTAATATTCCCATATCGGAATCTTGTTTTGAGCTACTCCAAGATCCGGCAGACAAATAACGATAAACCGACATAATGTCTTTTAAATATCGAATCTTACCATTAAGTGCCAAATAGATTGCTCGTTGGTAGTCGCCAAAGTTGTAATTTGGAAACGCATCCGGTTGTTCTAAATACTCTCTCCTTAAAAAATGTGACGATGTTTGAAAAAATTCCCCCATACGCATCACTATGTCTTCCAAGGTGATGTCGTTATCTTCTTTAAGTTTGCATATTTCGGTTTTGGTGCCATCTGTGCAATTTAACTTATAGGAATTATGAACACAGAAAGAATAGTCGGGATGACTCTCTAAAAAATCGAACTGCTTTTGTAACTTATTATTATCACACCAGTAGTCATCCCCTTCACAAAAAGCAACATATTTGCCCCTCATTTTAGGATAAATATATTTTTTTCCGAATTTTATGCCTTGAGAATACTGATTTTCGGTTTGATAAATCGGCTTGATAATATCCGGGTATTTTGCTTCGTATTCTCTGATAATATCTGCTGTTTTATCGGTAGATGCATCATCGTGAATAATCACTTCAAATTTAAAATTTGTTTTTTGGTTAACAAAGCCTTCCAAACAATCTCTAATATACGGTTCATGATTATACGCTAAGCAGCAAACACTTACCATAATTTTATCTTGCATGAGTCTTTTCTCCCTCTGTCGGTGCTTTTGTCTCTGTTTAGAGAATAATTATTCCCATTTTTTAATCTTTTTGGAAATGCCACACATCACCAAAAACATAAACAGTTTTCTCTTAAACGGAATTTTTGTGGCAGATACTATGTCTTTTTTACGCGCTCTTACTAAGTGTTTACTTTTTTCAATGAATTCTTTATTTTGCGCCTCATTGCCATAAGCAAAATGAATTCGGGATACCAACTCTTCCAGTATACCGGCAATAACATTCGTTCTTCTTTTTTTATCTTCAATTGTTTCAAATAACTCAATATTTTCCTTTACCGCTTCATATAAATCAATCTTAACAATGTGTCCGCTTTGATGCATAATGCTGTCCAATCTTTCAAAATAGTAGTATATGACAACATCTGCAAATGTTACTGTTTTCGCATTGAAAATGACACCGGGAATCGTGCGAATATCTTCATATATCTTGCCGACAGGAAAGCGGGTTGTTTCAAAAAGATGATGAGAAAAAATTGTGCCGCACGCTTCCCATCGCGTATTCTCGCAAAAAATACTTTCTAAGGCTGTTTGTGCCGAAACTGTTTTATAAGATTCACACTGAGTGCAGTCAACACTAATTTCTTCGGAAAACTTGAGTAACTTGGTAGAAATCACAACATCGCTATTTTCAATATTAGCAAGTTCCATTAATACTTCGATTGCATTAACAGTAATCAAATCATCGCTGTCAACAAAGGTTATATAGTCTCCTTTGGCAACATCTATTGCCGCATTTCTGGCATCAGACAAGCCTCCGTTTTCTTTATGAATCACAGTAATGCGGCTATCTCTCTCTGCCCATGCATCACACATGGCAGGGCAGTTATCGGGCGAGCCGTCATCCACCAAAAGAATTTCTATGTTTTGATAGGTTTGCCCTACTATGCTCTCAATACATCTGTCCAAATATTCTTCCACCTTATAAATTGGAACAATAACAGAAACTAACTCGTTCATTTTTCTCCTCAAGAAGACTTTTGTTTCTTTGAAATCCTGCGCTGTGAACGCACAATAACATATAACTTTGAAAGACCTTTATCAATTGCCATCTCCAAATAAGAAGCGGCAATACACAACACAAGCATAAACGCTAAGCAAAGCAACGGGTATTTTGCCTTCCATACCAAACCTTGAAATACAACTACATAGAAGAACCAATGTACTAACCATGTATTTGTAGAGTGCTTTCCAAAAAACAGAAAAGCCTTTTGTACGCATTTCGGCTTTCTAATCGTGACAAAGCTGAAAAACGCCAATACACCGACCGGTCCCATCAAGATGCCCTTCTCTATGATATTTGCCAAAACAAACATGATAAGTGTCAACGCTATGAGCACAAGATTAATGAGCTTGGGTTTGCCGATTTTTTCAAACAGTGTATTGATTTTTTCAAAAATATCTGCTTTACACAAAAACGCCCCTATCCAGAAAAACGGAAGCACTTGAAAAATGTTTTTAATCTCAGTATAAATAAAACTCACAGCAGGGTTGTTAAAAGATATGCCTTCATCCCACATATGTGCCCAAACATACCAAAATGCATATAGCCCGAAGCATAGGATAATCCCCAGCCAACTATTTATCTTCTTGACAGGGAACATCACAATAAACGATGGAATAAGCAGCAAAATAATGTAGGTGTTCAGAAACCACCATGTCTTGGTATAACTATGTAACAGGAAAATACTTTTGATAAAGTCCGACCAACTGCCGGGCACCGAGCCGCTTTTATCAAAGAATAACCCCAACAGACAAAACAAGGCAAGAATAATCCAATAGTTTTTCATCAGCTTCAAGATTCTTCTGCCATTATCCCTAAAGTGTGTTTTGTTTTTTTGCAACAGCAAAAACTGCGCATAGCCCGCACACAAGGAATAAATCGGCACACATATTTCTCCGAAAAAGCCGAGCCAATAGACAAGCGGTTTCGTTTCACTCAACCAAATCACCGGTTGGTAAGGCAAACCGGGCGCCAATCTGCAAAAAAGGTGCAAGCACACCATCGCGAGAATAGCAAGGCCTCTCGTCATAACCGCTTCTTGTTTAGCATATATGATTCTTTTCTCCATGCGCAGTTTATCCTTCTGTTTTGTAATATTTCTCTACCATTCTCTGTTGCTGTTACATTCTTTGGGCTATAAGCAACAAGCAGACTGCAATGAAATCACAAAAATTTCTTCGCTTAATATAATTGCAGTTTATTCCAAAGCATTTGTTAAATACTTTAGTGACTCTTCTCTGAATACTTTCATTTTTTGATTAGCTGTTTCAAAGTCACAGCTACTTAACGCTTCCTTGTCCGGCAGCTCATTTTGCACCAATCGCGTTTCCAACCCTATTTTTCTTAAATAGTCAATCTTTCTGGAGTCATTGTTGTTTTGCGCATTTTCCTGGTCGGGTGCAATGACTGTGATAAACGGCTTCTCAAAAATAGTGGAAAAGGCTGTGCCGTGAAAAGAATTCGTATACACAAAGCTTGCGTTTTTAAAAAGCCCGACAAACTCTTCCGGTGAGGCATCATATTTTTTAATGTAGGGCTTTGTAATATCCCTAAGATACTCGGTAAGCACAACTACTTTTAAACCCAGCATTTTTGATAGTGTATCTACGAAATCTTTTCTGCCATGATTATTTTCAAGAAAATACACAAGCATGTAGGGTTCCCTGATATGCGGATCTGTAGCCATGGTTTCCCAATACTGTTTGTCTAATAATACAACCGGGTCACAAACAACGCTGATTTTGTTTTCATCAATTTCGTTCAAAACATTTCTGCCGCGCGATTCTCTAACGGAAATAGAATCAAAGTTCTTTGCCCAAGCATTAATTTGCTTGGTTGTTTGTTCATCAAACTCATGTTTGCCAAAAGAAGGTGCATAAGAGATTTTTTTTGCTTTGCAATCTTTATCTAAAAATTGCAAATAATATGCCGGCTCAAAATCCAGACAAACGGGATTCCATACTTGATCACTGCCGCAAATAAATGCATCATAAGCCTCTTTGATTTCTGTTAATTGTTGTGTTGTTTCATATTCCTTTTTTGTGATGGGAAGAACGCGGTTAATAAAGCGTTCGTATTCATCAAAACGGCGGTTGATTTTTTTCTTATTAAGTAAATAAAAAACTTTATGAAGGAGCGTTTTTGAATCCGGTACTCTTTTAAATACTGTTTTTTGACTAACCGGTCTCAAATTTATTATTTCCACTTCATTCCCCATTAACTGCAACTGTTTTGAAAGCGCATACGCCTGCAAAACAGAACCGTAATTGTGCGAAGCGTGGAAGGTTAAGGTTGCAATTTTCAATTAAACACCAACTCTCTTTTTTCGATAGAAGAATAATACACGATACAGCCTGAAATAAAACATCAGCAAAACAATTTTTAACGAATTGCCCACATAGGGAAGATTGCTTAACTTTAAAAAACCTTTTTCTTTGATGTGCTGCCGAAAACACTTGCACTTTTTCACAAAATCTGTTTTTTCATTGAGAATAACCTCGTTATCTGCACCAACTAAAAGTGCTGATACATTCAGATTAATCATTCGCTCTTTGCCATACGCTTCCCAACCGTTTTCGCGAAGATATTCCTCAAAATAGTCCGCCCGCTTATTCCACATTTCAAACTTATTGGCGCGGTACTGATTGGTCAATGACTGTGCATGCACACAATAGTGGCACAGCGGTTCATCCACAATGGCAATACCGTTAATCTCCTTTGCCAGTTGAATGTTAAAAAGAACATCCTCCGTATAATACTCTTTTTCGGAAACAAAAAAGGATTCTTTAATCGTTGCGTATTTAAAAAATTTTGTCCACATAAAGCCATTTATCGCAGAATCTGTTTTCAAATGCCACATAATGGGTAAAATGAACAAATCTCTTAATTCATCAGGCTCGATGATGTCTCGTTTCACATTCATTTTTACAGGTGAAACCTTGTCCCCGTTATGCTTGCAAACAGAACATAGCGCCATATCTTTTCCGGTTTTCAAAACAGCCTGCAATAGTTTTTCAATAATATTGGTCTCTACATAATCATCACTGTCAAAAAAGATGATATATTCCCCTGTCGCCTGCTCAAAACCTGCTTTTCTGGCACTGGTTAAGCCGCCGTTTTGCTTATGAATAACCTTAATTCTATTGTCTTTTTGCGCCCAAGCATCGCACATGGCAGGGCAATTGTCGGGTGAGCCGTCATCCACTAAAATGATTTCAAGTTTTGAATATGTTTGAGTTGTCACACTCTCCATACATCTGTCCAAGTATGCTTCCACACCGTATACGGGGATAACAACACTCACCAAAGGATTATCCATAAGTAAAACTCCACTATCGATTAAAAATACTACTGATTTTTCTGAAAACTCTGCCGCTTAACACAGCGATGTTTGTCTTTTGGGTGTACTTGACATCCACAATCTCATATTTTTCGCTTTGTGCATAGGTATGCATACCGCTTATGTTCTTTTTGGAATGGAATGTCACTTCGCCTGTTTGCACCGTGCATAATTCCTGCACGCGCATCATGCTGTCGGCAAAAGAGACGGCAGAAAACTTCAATGCGGTACCGTAGTTCTCCGCATCCCCACACTGTGTGGGCTGAATCAAATCGCCATTTTCCTCAATCCATCTGCCGGCACCTCTTTGTTCAAAGGAAAATTCGCCGCTTTTGTTTTGCTCAAAAGCATGCAATTCTCCCTGCTCTATACCGTCTGCTTCAAATACAAGTGTTTTTGTTTTGGCGCCGATTTGCGGGTCCATTTCTCCGGTAATCAAGTAGAAGTGGGATTGTGCGCTGACCACATTGGTATCGGCATACAACACATCGTGGCACAAAACCTTTACCAATTCCCATTGATACGGAAATTGCTTGCACGCATATAGTTTTACACTTTTATCGGCAGTAGACTCCGGTATCATATAAAGCTTTCCGCTTTTTTCAAAAACAAACGGATAAGAAAGGTGATATGGCTCCTCTAAAACGGGTTTAAACTCGCCAATGCCGTTTTGTTCTATTTTGGCAGCAACCAAGATGCCTTTTCCTCTCAGCCTGTCCATACGCTCGGCAAAGAGATATTCTTCGCCTTGATAGGAAAACACTATCGGGTCGGCATACCAATAGCGCCATGTACTCTTGAGCACTTCAAATGCACTTTGATTTTTCCCTTTATATAAACAGTTGTTTTCATTGCGCTCTCTATACGCAATGGCATAAATCACATTGTAAAAGCGATTGCTCATAAACACTTCCTATAAATTCTCTTTATACCACTCTATTGCGGCTTTAATACCTCTCTCAAAGCTCCAGTCAGGGTCATAGCCGAGCATTTCTTTTGCCTTACTGATATCGGCATTTGAATGTTTGATGTCGCCTTTTCTGTCGGGTCCGAAATTAGGCTCGATATCTACACCGAGCGCTTCGGTTAAGCCATAGTAAATATCAATAAGATATTCTCTGCCGCCGTAAGCCACATTAAAGGCTTGTCCTGCCGCTTCATGCGGTGCAAGGCACGCTTTAAGATTGGCTTCAATCACATTTTCAATATAAGTAAAATCGCGGCTCTGCTTACCGTCACCATTGATGGTCGGGACTTCACCGTCAAGCAGCTGCTTAATAAATTTCGGAATGACCGCTGCATACGCACCGTTCGGGTCCTGCCGCCTGCCGAATACATTAAAGTAGCGCAGACCATAAGTATCTAACCCGTAGTGTATGGTGTACTGCTTTGCCCACTCTTCATCGCAGCGCTTGGTCAGCGCATAGGGGGAAAGCAGGTTGCCCTCCACACCCTCTTTTTTCGGCAGCTTCGGCTCATCGCCGTAAACGGAGGAAGATGAGGCATACACAAATTTTTTCACACCCTGCTGCCTTGCTGCTTCCATCATATTTAAGGTGCCCTGGATATTGTTTAAGCAATAAAACAGCGGCATTTCCAAACTGCGCGGCACACTGCCCCACGCGGCCTGGTTGAGTACATAGTCTACGCCTTCGCAGGCTTTCATACAGGTATCAAGTTCTTTGATATCGCCTTTAATAAATTCATAGTTCGGATAGTCTAAAAACAAATCCACATTTTCCTGCTTGCCGGTGGAAAGGTCATCGAGCGCCCTCACCTTGTAGCCTAAGTTTAAAATTGCTTCACACAGGTTCGAGCCGATAAAGCCCGCCGCTCCTGTGACCAAAAACAAACTGCCTTTTTCAAATTTTACATTTTCGTAACCCATAATTTACTTCCTTAATAATTTTGAATTTTGAATGTTGAGTGTTGAATTGCGGGCGGGACACCCGCACCCGTTTGTAAAAAGTTGAGTTTTAAGTGTTAATGTATGTGGTTTGCTTATTGTGTTGCTTGTCTGTCTCGAATTGTTTTGATGGAAGACGTTAAAATTCTTTTGATTTCAAAGCAATCATTAGCCAGCAAAGAATAACGCTCCTCATTAATGTAATCTGTTTTGTATAGCAGCCTTAACCAATACAATGATTCGTTACACTCTTTTAATGCGATGTAAAACTTATTTACAAAATCATTTTCACTGCTGGCGCATTCGCTCTCTGCAATGTTTGCACCGATACTTGTGCCACTCCTTAGTAACTGTTTGGACAAAATGAATTCGTTTTTTGTTAGCGTTAAATCCTTGTAAGCGTTAACAACTGCAATCGCAAAGTTTTCACTTTTCATTTGTACAACATTATCTGACGTTCCCATTCTTTTCACATCAATACAAATCTTAAAATTATTCAATGCAAAGCTTTGCCTTGCCACCTTAATTCATAATTCAACTTTCAAAATTCTTAAATATTCAAATCGGGTGAGGGCAGAGCCCTCCCTCAATTCAAAATTCTATATTCATAATTCATCATTTATTGGAGATTATAATCTCCAATATTCATACCCGGCTTCCTCATACTCTTTTCTGTTGAGCAAACCCTTCACATCAATGAGTATCTTCTGACCGGGCGCATACAGCTCACCGATTTGCTGCATGGTAAGGCTCTTGAACGCTTCGTGCGCCACCGCAAGCACCAGTGCATCTAAATCACCAATCGTATTCATATCGGCAAACTCCACGCCATAGAGTGCCTTTGCCTCTGCCTTGTCGGCAATTGGGTCGGCAATGATTGGCTTGATACCGTACTCTTTGAGCTCTTTGACTATATCAATAATTTTTGTGTTTCTCGTGTCAGGGCAATCCTCTTTAAAGGTAAAGCCCAAAATTGCCACTTTGGCACCTTTGACCGCTTTGTCGGCGGCAATGAGTTTTTTGACAATGTTTTCGGCAACATACTTGCCCATATCATCATTAATTCTTCTGCCGGAAAGAATAATCTGGCTGTGGTAACCGAGCATTTCCGCTTTGTAGGTTAAGTAGTAGGGGTCTACACCGATGCAGTGCCCGCCGACCAAGCCGGGGAAGAACTTTAAGAAATTCCACTTTGTGCCTGCCGCTTCCAAAACTGCTTTCGTATCAATACCCATTTTGTTAAAAATAATGGAGAGCTCATTCATAAAAGCGATATTGATATCTCTCTGGCTGTTCTCAATCACCTTGGCGGCTTCCGCAACTTTAATAGATTCGGCTCTGTGCACACCGGCATCCACCACAATCTCATAGACCTTGGCAATCACATCCAGGCTCTCGGCATCCATACCGGAAACAATCTTAGTAATCGTGTTGAGTCGGTGCACCTTGTCACCGGGGTTAATTCTCTCGGGGGAATAACCGACCTTGAAATCCACGCCGCACTTGAGTCCGGATTCTTTTTCCATAATCGGCACGCAGATGTCTTCTGTCACACCGGGGTATACGGTAGATTCAAATACGACAATGCTGCCTTTTGTCAGGTTTCTGCCCACAATCGTGCTCGCGCCCTCCACCGGTGTCAAGTCAGGGGTATGGTCGTCATTGACCGGGGTCGGCACCGCGACAATGTGAAACTTGGCGCGCTGCAAATCCTTTTCATCGGCAGTAAATTCCACTCTAGTTGTTTTGATTGCTTCATCGCCCACTTCGTTGGTCGGGTCAATACCGGCTTTGTAGGTTTCAATCTTTTTGGCGTTTAAATCAAAACCGATGACATTCACGCCTCTTTTGGCAAATTCAATTGCAATCGGCATGCCGACATAACCGAGACCGACTAAGGAAATTTTTTCTTCTTTCGCTTTGATTTGTTCGTAAGTTACCATCATTTACCTCTATTTATTTTCAAATACATTGTTTTTCAAGATTGTTGTGACTACTTCATGATGCGCTTCACAGCGGATTAAATTCATCGTAATCATCTGTTTTTTTCCTGCATAGAACAGTTTAATCAGTGCGTTATTCAGCAGGCGATTTGCTTTGTTAAAAACTCTGCTCCTTCCGAAAAGCATCGGTAAATCCAACGCTTCCTGCTGCATGCAATATTTTTTCCACTCGGTTTGAATAAACTGCGCATTGTCAAGATTGGCAGAATCCTCCTCAAACCGTTCTATTCTTTTTTTATGTGCATTTTCCTTCGCCAAAACAATGCCTTGCTTTTGAGCGTTCATTAAATAGAAAGAAAGGGCTTTTGTTTCTAAATCTACACCAACGATAAACCCTTCGTTCCAGGCGCTGTTGCCCTCTCTATATCCGAAAGCACTATTGCCCTGACCGTACACAATGGTTCCCTCTTCCGCTGTTTCCATTGTACCAATACAATGAGAGTGCTGGCACAGCACTAAATCCGCACCTGCCTGCACCATTGCGCGGCATTTTTTTTGCAAAAGCGGTGAGGGGTAAATGTAATGCTCGATGCCGCCGTGATACAAAACTGCAACATAATCACAAGTGGCTTTGAGTTTGCGAATATCTTCCAACGAATCATAAACATCAAAGTGGTTTGCTCCCGGCTTGTCCTCGCCTGCCAAATTAAACTCGGCTTCCGCAAAGCTGATAATGCCCACTTGCTTACCGCACACCTCGGTGCGCAGTGCTTTTTTTGCCTGTTCGACATTTTCACCGGCGCCAAAATAATCCAATTGATATTCCTTGCAGCAAGCGATGGTTTCCCGAACCGCCTGCGCGCCATAATCCAAAATATGGTTGTTTGCCAGCGAAAACGCATCAAACCCGACTGCTTTGAGATATTGAATATCTTTCGGTTCCGCTTTTAAGGAAGGTCCGCACTTTGTGATGGCATTCACTTCGTTTGTAGCGGGGCACTCCAAATTGCCCACCACATATGCCGCTTGCTCGATGAGATCCTTTACCCCGCTGTCAAACACACCGGTGCCGGCAGTTGAGAACAGCGGCTTGTAATCATTATCGGGACAGATGTCACCGAAAATTAATAAATCGTTTTTCATACTTCCCCTTATTTCTTTAACTCCCACATATCTCCCACGATTTTATCATACTCGCTCGGCACAAAGTCCGGTGCGCCGCCCGCCGGGAAGAAAGTGAGTTCGCCAAAATAAATTTTTCCGTTTACTATATATAAATCGACTCTGACAAATTGAAACGGCTGTGATAAATCGCTTGCAATTTGTTTCATTTGTTCAAAAGCTTCCGGTTTTTCAATCGTTACATTCGGGTCGTGAGGCAATTCTTTGCCAAAAGGCATTAAATTCCAATCCATATCATAAAAGTTTCTCGTGTTATGGTCGGTGTAGCGCCCCACTTCCAGTTGCATAATACGCGGCTCGCCATTGAAGCAAAAGAACTTGAAATCTTTGAGTCCGCCGCTCTCGTCTTCCAAATACTTATCAATGACAATTCGGCGCGGCATATCGCGATACACCCATTCTCTGCCGCTCCAATAAATATCTTGCTTTAGCCAAGATTTGAGCAATTTCTTTGTTTGGGAGATATTTAAGGTCGACTTATCTTTAACAATAATGTTAAACCCGCTGCCATGTGCCGCTTTGATGGCAAATCGATCGGGAAGTGCATCAAAATCAATTTCATCCGGGTCAGAGTAAACCCCGATTTGCTCATTGAGCAAATCTTTATAGCCCTTTTTTCGGATATAATCTCTGACGGCACACTTGTCGGCGCAAATCTGCATCAACGGGTCCTTAGAGTGTAGCTTATACCACTGTTGTTTTTGAGAAAAAGTCTGCGGATGTTCTAAATCTAACTCTTCTCCCGCACGCTTTTTGTAATAGGTTTTGACCGCTTTTTCGTCAGAAACCAGCTTGGGCATCACACGGCTTAACAACACATGATACTCGCTGATTAAATATTTTCCCGCAAAATTTTCCTTTAATTTGCTTTTTAATCCCATGTTCTATTTTTCCCTCATTGCAAGATACTGTTGTTCAATCTTTTGAATTGCTGTTTTGGAATTGAGCCCCTTTTCATTAAAGCAGGCGATAATCGTTTCATTGCCAACCTGCTTTGGCTGTTTGGTAAGTGCTTCAATACGCTCTGCCCACTGCCGGGGCTCTTGCGTATCGAGAAAATCTATTAACCCTGCGCCAACATCAACGATACGCGGAACACCTTCGGATGCAATCACCGGTATCCCTGCTGCTTGGGCTTCAATCGCAGCGATGCCAAATCCTTCGCTGTGAGAAGGCATTAAAAAGATGTCAAAGCAATGGATATCGTCGGCAACATTTTCGGAATTGCCTAAAAACTGCACCTGCTTTTCGACACCCTCTTGCTCAGCCAAAGCCAAAAGAGAATCAAAATATTCTTTTTCCAACACCCGCCCGAAACAAACAAAAGTAAATTTTTCTCCTCTGTCTTTGAGAATCTTTAAAAGGCGAATGATAAATTCATAATTTTTAATCGGTGCAATTCTGCCAACTGCACCGAGCACCTTCTCCTGTTCCAGAGAAAAGCGCTGTTTAGCTGCTTCTGCATAACCCGGCTGCTTCAAATATTTTTCGGCGTCAATAATATTTGGAATGATTACCGCTGTTTTTAAACGCTTTTTGTAGAACAGGCGCTTGGCTGCCGGTTCGGAGCATGCCCAAAAATGAGTAGCATATTTGTCGATATACGCACGCATCAATTGCAAAACCGCTTCATTTTTCAGCCTGCTGATGAAACTTCCCTTAAAAGTAATATCCGCATGGCAGTGTACGATTCTTGCCGGAATGGAAATTTTTTTTGCCGCTTTGGCAATTGCACCGCCAATACCGTTTAAGTGAGAATGAATGACATCAAACGGACCGTATTGCTCGTTAATATCCTTCAGTAGTGCCGTATACTGCTTTTGCCCGACAGACCCTACAGAGGGGATATGAATCATCCGCACGCCCAAGGCGGCGATTTCATCATCAAACACACCCTTTTTCTTCTCTCCCGCATAGTGCACTAAAACGGTATACTCTACTGCACCGGAGTGTTGGCGCAACATTTCCATGATTAGAGCTTCCGCACCACCGGCATTCATTTCACCCGTGCACAAAAGCACTTTAACCTTTTCTTCCATACGCTTACTCTTTCTTGCTTTTCGCATCTGTCTTTTTATGATATTCCTGCATAAGCTTTACGGGGACAAGTGCCGTAAGAAGCGGTTTAAACGCATGAATATATTTTTGCGGGGGATAGTGTAATAATCTATACCCTTTGAGTTTTGTCTGCACTTCATAATAGCGCGTTTTCAGTGTGCGCCGCTTAATGGCAGCATCATCTTCCAGCACGAGATACAGAGGCTCTTGCATATTGTACCCTCTTAAGCCTAATGCAAAGAAGCGAAACCACATATCGTAATCCTGCCCTCTGGTAGTGCGCTTGGACACTGTGTAGCCGCCTACCGCATCATATGCTTCGCGGCGCATCATAATCGTTGCGTGCGCAAAAGGGGAGCGGCTGACCAAATCATCTTTTGTCGGTTCCGCTTTCATGTAGCGAGAGGGGCGCAGTCCGTTTTCATCAAAAGGTGTCATTGCAGTAGACACTACGGCATATTCGGGATGTTCATCCAAAAACGCCACCTGCTTTTCCAAGCGCGTGGGTAAAGACTTGTCGTCGCCGTCCATTCTGGCAATGTATTCTCCCTTAGCATATTGCAAGCAGTGATTGAGAGAATAAGACAACTTGGAATTGACCTCGTTTTTCAAAATCACAAATTTTTCGGGGTACTTATCTCTGTACTCCTCTAAAATGGCAAGCGAGCTGTCTGTCGAGCAATCGTCACAAATCACAAACTCCCAATCGGTATAGCTTTGCTCCACAATAGAATCAATGCTATCTCTCAAGGTGTTTTCACAATTATAGGTTGCCATAATTACGGAAACTCTCGGCATGCCTTTTCCTCCCACTTCGGTTTTACGCTTATTCTTTCAACCTGCCTTATGACAGGCTCTCTAAAAGTGCTAATACTTCTTTTTTAGTGTTTTCAATGCAATACGGCACAACTACCTGCCGATTTTTCTCTGCCGCCGCCTGACGAAACGCTTCATCCTCTTTCACCTTGCGAATTCCTGCAGCAAAAGCAGCAACATCATTCGGGTCACATAAATACCCGGTCACACCATCTTCCATAATATCCGACAACCCGCGAATATTGGAAGTGACCAGCGGCAACCCGCAATACATTGCTTCAAGTGAAGCGACCGGCAGCCCCTCTCTCTTGGAGGGCATCACATAGACATCTGCCTGAGCACAAATATCGACCACATCCGTGCGGTAACCCAAAAAATGCACTTGGTTTTCCACTTGCAGCTCTTTTGCAAGGCTTTGCAAATTTTCCAGCTGGTCGCCCTTGCCGCAAAGCACATAATGAATCTGCTTGTCCTGCAGCTGCGCCAAGGCCTGAAGAATTACCTTTTGGTTTTTGTTGACATTCAGTTCCCCAACCGAGAGAACAATAAAGTCGCTTTTGTCCAACCCCAGCTCTGCGCGAATATCGTTTTGGTCTTCGCTTGGTGTCAGCCGCGCGGTATTGATGCCGATGCCGTGAATATATTCTACGCGCTCGGTGCGAAACGATTTTGCCCTGCGAAAATCTTCTGTGTTAATCGTACATATGCAATCCGCCTTGGAAGCCATCAATTTTTCTACCGGGTAATATATCAACCAGTTGAGCTTCGGTGCGCCGGTAAAAAAATGAAAGCCGTGGCACATATAGAGCACTTTCGTGCCGTTCTTTCTGGCCGGCTTTGCCGCCATACGTGTCGCAACACCCATCACCGGTTCATTGGTCCAAATGATTTCGTAGTTATGCTGCGCCAGCACCGCTTTTAATTGCCGGTAGCCTTTTAGGTTCTGCGGGGAAAGCGGGCTTCTCTGCAAACCCACCACAAAAAGGTTGCGAACAGATGCTTTTGTCTTTTCGCGGATTTCCTCTATTCTACCGCCCACATCCGAGCAGGCGATATCCACTGTATACCCATTATCGGCAAGGCTTTGCAGATGCGGCAGCAAAAACTGCACCATCATTAAATCCGTGGAAGTGATTAATACTCTTTTTTTCATATCTCTCCTATAATTGCGCGCCGCCCATATTTAATCCTTCTATCAAATTTGTGGTGTAGTACACACCGTTGCTTATTTTTGTTTGCAGATAGAAATAGAGGAAATACAGCATCAACGCTGCCACCCAAATCGGTCCCTTGGTATTTTTGGGCAGTATGTTTTTTATCAAATACGGAAGGAACAGTATGCCGTATAAGTCTGTATAAAGAGGCAGTCTTCCGATATAGATACCGCTGGTAACAACACCTACCGCATATAAACCAGCAGATATCAGTGACATATTAATCAGAATTTTGATATACCTATTGTCAACCAGCGCCAATTCATTCTTATAGATAAAGGCGAGTGTCGGTGTTACCATAGAAACCAAAAATCTCAAAATATTTACACCGTCATCCTTTGCAAAGTTTTCGGCAACATCGTAGTCGGTAAAGGTGGTATCCAAGAAAGAGACAAATTGACTCGGGAACAAAAGCACCACCGCAATTGTCGCTAAAATACATGCGTAAATGCCATAGCTCCAATTCTTCATATTGGCAATGAAGTAAATGGGAATAACAATTATTACCGATGTGTGCACAAAGTAAAGAATACTCACCACTATCAGCAGTTTCCACCACTTCTTTTCGGCAAACCACTTTAAACAAGCAAAAATAACCGATGCCACAACAAATTGACGGATACCGTTAAATAGCCAAAAATAATGCGTGCCGGTGATAAATAAATAATAAGTAAACGGTACATCATCGGAATACTTACTAATGCCATACGCAACAAAAAAGCCGGAAATAATGGCAATGGATGCCAAATACTGCTGCCAGTTAAAACCAAGTTTTTTCAAAAGCACCTGATACGCGATAAATAAAGGCGCATCCCTATCTTCACTTTTTGAAAAAATTTGTTTTAAAGTCATATTGGTGCTGCGCATTTCATAGGCGGTGATATACTCCGCTGTGTCCACAATACCATTTCGAATCGCTGCCCAAAACACAATGTAGCCCACCATGAAAAAGGTGACAATCCAAACAATTTTTTTGCGCTTGACACCTTCTGCAGCTTCCAACAAGCTATACTGCGTACCACTTGCGTTGAGTATCAATGCGCCTGCACCGCAAACGAGGAGCGATACATAATATACCCAAATATTGCCTTCACTAAACATTAAGCAATTTCTTCCTTTACTCTCTTTACAATTTGCTCTGCATTCATCCCATAGAGTGAGCGCAGATAAGTTTGATTCCCGACTGCCGTGCAGTATTCATCGGGAATACCGATTTTAATGAGCTTCACTTTCGCGCCGAGGTCTGTAATCACTTCCGAAACGGCGCTTGCAAAGCCGCCGAGAATATTGTGCTCTTCTACCGTGACAATGGTGTCGTAATCTTCGGCACACTTGGCAATGGTCTCTCTATCAATAGGCTTAACGGTATGGAACGAATACTGTGCCACACCGATGCCGGCTTTCTCAAGCAAATCTGCCGCAGCGGTGGCTTCTTCCAAAATAGCACCGGTCGAGAAGACAGCAATTTTCTTTTGTGCGCCTTCTTGCGGCTCTTTGACTTGCAGGGCTTTGCCGATTTGAAAGTTCTCAATTTTCTCGTGAACCTTCTTTTCACCGCCTCTGCCTAGTCTCAAGTAAACCGTACCGGGTGTGTGAATAATCGCCTTCACCGCTTCTGCCGCTTCGGTCGGGTCACCGGGGCACACCACAGTCACGCCGGGAAGCGCGCGAATAATCGCAATGTCATCCGTCGCCTGGTGGCTCATACCGAGTGAACCGTACACAAAGCCTCCGCCCACGCAAATGATTTTGACATTGGCTTTCATATAAGCGCAGTCGTTGCGGATTTGCTCCACGCACCTGAGTGTCGGGAAATTGCCGATGGAGTAGGTAAACACCGTTTTGCCGCACAGCGCCATGCCCGCCGCAATGCCGGTCATGCTCTGCTCGGCAATGCCGGCATTTGTGAATTGGTTGGGTAACTGCTCGTAAAATGGTTTGAGCACCCCGAAACCAAGGTCGCCGGTCACCAACTCAATATCTTTATTCTTTTTCGCTTCTTCAATCAGTGTTCTAATAACTGTATCTCTCATCGTTGTTCCTCTCTGTTAGTGTGGAGTGTGGAAATTCAGCCTCCCTCTGACGAGGGAGGTGTCACACAACCCGTGTGACGGAGGGAGAGATTGCTCACTTCCCTATCAATTACTTCACATACCTCAAAAAAACATTTATCAACTTCCAAATTCGTAAATCGTAAAACTTTTAGTCCCTTTTCATTCAGTTTCTTTGTCCTTTTCGCATCGTATTCTAATTGTTCCTTTGTGAAATGACCGCCGCCGTCCAGTTCAACTACCAGTCTCGCTTTTGCACAATAAAAATCTACAATATACTCGTCAATCGCTTTTTGCCGCTGAAACCTCACGGGATATTCCCTCAAAAAATCATACCACAGTTTTCGTTCCCAAGGTGTTGGGTTCTTTCTCATATTCTTTGCAAGGGAGATATTGTTTTTATTATACTCTACCATTTCTCTCCCTCCGTCAAAATCTGCGATTTTGCCACCTCCCTCGTCAGAGGGAGGCAAAAAACGGCTAATTCTTGATTCTTAATTTTTCATTCTACAAACGGGTGCGGGAAATTCCCCTGTTAGGGGAAATGTCGCGGATGCGACAAAAGGGTCTGGCGTCCGCTCCAAGGACCCCGCCCTCTAATTCCGAATTCCGAATTCCGCATCATCGGCGCCAATCAGGATGCCAAGTCGCACTCGTCGTATGGTCATTATAAATATCCGCCCCTTCGGGAACCGGTGTCGGGTTCTCAATACCATTGGGGGTGTAGGGGTCCTCTACGCCGGCGGGTTTGATTTTGTGCAGCTCATTGACCGCCAAGTCATATTCCCACCCATCGTGCGGGAAGCGGTAGTGCCACAAAATATCAAACTCCATAAACGGAATGCCAAAGCCTTTTTTAGTGTTGGCAATAATAACTTTCGGTTTTTCATTATCAAATTCTTTTTTAAACGCTTCGTCTAACTCTTTGTGGTCGTTGCCGTTGATGCTCACCACATTCCAGCCGAAAGCTTCCCACTTTGCTTCAAAGTCACCGAGCGCCACCGTCTTCTCGCAGAAGTCCATGCTCTGCATCATATTGTGGTCAACTATCGCGGTGAGGTTCTTGAGGTCATTGTGCGCGGCAAACATTGCCGCCTCCCATACCGAGCCTTCATCGCACTCGCCGTCGCCGAGTACCACATAAACTTTATAATCCTTGTGGTCTTTGAGCCCGGCATATGCCATTCCTGCCGCCACGGGTAAGCCGTGCCCGAGTGAACCGGTCGATAAATCGACACCCGGCACATGGTGGCTCACATGCCCGGAAAGGCGTGAACCGTTTTGGTAATGGGTCTTTAATTCCTCTGTTTCAAAAAAACCGCTTTCGGCAAGCGCCGCATACACACTTGCACCCGCGTGACCTTTCGAAAGAATAAACCTGTCGCGGTTTTCGTCTTTCGGATTTTTGGGGTCTACGCGCAGCACCTCGGCATAGAGCTTGCCCATTACATCGGCAACGCTCAAAATGGATGCCAAATGGGAGCCGCCGGAAAGGTGTGTCATCTCTACACCGTGTCTTCTGATTTTCCACGCTAATTGTTCACCGGTCATAGGGTATCCTCCAAAATTTCTATCGGGAAATTTCATCTAATTGCTTTATCTCTTCCGCGCTTAAGTTCCACCCGAAGGCTTCGAGGTTGGAACTTAACTGCGCCGGGCGCTTAATGCCTGCCAGCACCACGCTCTCTTCAATATTATCTAAAATAAATCTGACTGCCACACTGGCTACCGAGGTGCCGTGTGCTGCGGCAATGCCGCGCATGACTTCCACAATTTCTAAATTCTTTTTGAGTTTGTCGCCGTGGAAATTAACATATATCTCGCGCGAGCGCCTGTCGTCCGCACCAAAGTTGGTATTTTCCAAATTATATTTACCGGTCAGGATGCCCTGCCCGAGAGAGCCCCAAGTTAAAGGGGACAGCTCGTACTCTTTTGCCAACCGCTTGATGACGGCTTCGTTTTTGCGGCAAGCGAGGGAGTATTCATCTTGAAACGAAACAAACCTGCCTTTTAAATCTTTTAGCTCCGCTTCATCCGCTTCTCCGATGTTTGACAGCGCAGCGTAACGAATCTTACCCTGTTCTCTAAGCCGCTCTAAAGTTTCTGCCACATCGGCAAGCGGGGTCTTTCCGTCTCTGTAGTGCACGGTGTAGAGGTCAATATAATCCGTGCCGAGCCGCTGCAGAGAGCCTTCGCAGGCTTCAAAGATGTATTCTCGGCTGTTGTCGTAAAAAGTCGGCTGCCCTTTTTTGGCGTGCACGCCGAACTTGTCGGAAATAACGACATCTTTTCTTCTCGCGCCGAGCGCTTTGCCGAGTGTACGCTCCGACTGCCCGAGCCCGTAGGTCTCGGCGGTGTCAAAAAAGGTAACGCCGCTATCGAGCGCCGCGTGCACGGCATCAATGAGCTCCTGCTCATGCACATCGCCCCAGCCGTAGCCGCCCATCGGGCAACCGCCCATGCAAAAGCGTGAAACGGTCAAATCTGAATTCTTTAGTGTAATCGTTTCCATGTTCCTCCTGAATGTAAAATGTAGAAATTAGAATGTAGAATTATTGATTTGAATTGGAGGATTTTATAATACTTGTTAAAATGGCTACCAACTCGTTTGCATCGCTATATAGACTTTCAAATTCTTTAGTATCAATTATCTCAGCCTCCACAAGAATCTCTAACCAATAGCAGGTTTCTTCCGATTCTTTTAATGAGGTATTCATTTTTGCAATAAACTCTTTTTTACTTTGCGCTTTTGAGGCCTCTCTCGCGTTGGCTCCAATGCTTGTCCCGCTCCTGAGAATTTGCTTTGCTAAAATATATTCTTTCTTTTCTTCACAAAGGTATTTGTAAAACTTAATGACACGAACTGCAAATTTTTTGCTCTTTTCTAATACTAAATTATCTCGTTCCATTTTACTTTTTACTTTCTACATTCTACTTTTTGAAAACAACTCCTACTGCTTTTTTCACTACATCAAACACGGTTTTAAAGAAAAGTTTAACATCGGTGGTGAAGGAGACTTCCGCTGCATACTTGACACGCAGTGCGTTTTTATTTTTGAGCACATAGGTTTCATACATTTCATCGGCATTTTGGTCGCCGACAATTTCATCAAGATTAATGAAGATATCGGAACTAAAATCCGTAATGCCCGGTCGCACTTCAAATATGTATCTCTCGACACCTTCATACTGCTCAGTGTAGCGCAGCAGCTCGGGGCGCGGTCCGATAAAACTCATTTCACCGCGCAAGATGTTAAAGAGGTTGGCAAATTCATCCAACTTTGTTTTGCGAATAAAGTGCCCTACCTTGGTAATGCGGTTGTCATTGAGTGCCGTGGTGCCGCCGCCGATTTTATCGGCATTCTTGACCATGCTCCTGAATTTGAAAATTTTAAAACTTTTATTTTTATAGCCGCCCCGGTATGCTCTGTAGAATACCGGAAAGCCGTCGTCTATGACAATTAAAATGCTAATGACCAAAAGAAGCGGCGAAAGTATAATAGTCGCAAACAGCGCCAGCACAAAATCTATGATACGCTTGACCACTCTGTTGTAAAACCCCTTACAACCGACAATCGCCTCCTCAGGAGGATATTCAATTTTGAGTGCTTTTAATTCTTCAACGGTTGTCATATTCTCACCTTAGCCCTTTCCCTCTTGCTTTCCCGCAAAAGGGCGCAGTTATCCCATTAGTAAATATAATTATATAATTTTATTATATATAAGTCAATAGGGCATATTGCGACAAATTGTGCCAATTTGTTTACAAATTTCCAAAAATACGATTTTTTCTTAAAAAATCTGCAGTTGAATTTGATAAAACAGGCAGGTTCACTGCTGCGAACCTGCCTGTTTTGTTTTTTTATTGTAAATTGTCCTTATTGGAGTATGCCATATAGGGAGAATCTTTTTTCATCTGTTCATAATTGCTATAAAACAGTTTGTCTACTTGTTCTCCTTTTTCTTGTTTTTGCATAATCTTAACGAGCAAATTTGTAAAAACGGTAGCCCCGTTTTCACTCATATGCACCGTGTCTTTAAAAGTGGTTTTGTCTGTAAACAATTTGTATCGGTCTTTGTATAAGTTATAATCTGTAAAAGACACGCCGTTGTCGTCACAAACCGCTTTGATTTTATCAATCACGGCATCCATGTTGCTTCTCTTCCACAAGTATGCATCGGATAGCGGTACAAAAACCACACTCACTGCCACATTCTGCTGTTTGCAATAGTCAATAACCTTCTCAAACTCTTGCACCCTTTCCGGCAGAGGCTCTGTTTCCAATTCAACTGAATTGTAGTCGCCCACGATCCTTTCTTGCGCAATAGAGCAATCGGCGGTTTCTAATCGATGCCACCCTAAAAGCGATGCGTCAAAAAAAGCGCTTTTATCTCCTTTTATGACACTCTGCCATGTGTTAATACCGCGCATTAACAAGCGGGAATAGACATCCAGCCACTTGTCAAACGAAACATTTTGAACCAAGTATTTCCAGCGTTCAAAAAAATTGCTCATTCTCATCACCGCCACCGCATCGGCATCCGCATGTTCGGCAGCATAATCGCGCGTGAATGTTTCATCACCTATTTGGAGAATAACCTGTTTAACAGGGTTGCGTTCAATTTCTTTTTTGAGCATATAGTATTCGTATTGTCCCGTGTTTTTTTCCACAGAGAGGTTATATGCTTTTTTCCCGGTCAAGTCATAATATACAGCCGGATTAAATGCTGCCATACCGTCAGAATCGCCCATAAACAGCACTTCATATTCCCCGGCAGTTTTCTCTCTATACTCACCGTCACAATAATACACCCAACCGAATTGAATCATCGGCTCAATAATTGCAGCGGACAGCAGCGCCAATAAACACACAAAACTTATTACCGCTATCGTCGTTTTTTTAAAAGTTTGCATACATAAACGCACCTGCCCCCCATGACGCCTGTACTCCGGAAGAAACAATGATGAGCACGGTTACTACCATGATCACAATTCTCAAGAATAGAGGAATCTTGTTAAAATAATCTCTCACCGGCTTTTTTCTTTGCACCAATGAAAAAACAAACATCAAACCTAAGCCGAAAAAGGCTAACAACAACATTAACAGGAATTGCCCGCCCAGCCCTTCAACAGAAGGGAACAATTCCTCTAAAGTGCGCGGTAGCGTATGGTTGGTAAACGCTCTCCAAACATATTGGTACCCGTTTCCACCCAAGACCTGCACAGCAGCAACAATTTCAAGAAAAGTAAATATGCCAAATGTTCTGATACACTGAAACGCCCTATAGGGTAAGGCGTTTTCTCTGATTTTCAAGGCAGTTTTCATCCGACCATAAACGGGCGACAGCCACTCGGATAAAATAATTACAAACGCATTGCCAAAGCCCCAAAGAATGTACGCCCACGAGGCGTCATGCCAAAAGCCAATCACAAACCAAACAAACAACAGCGGTATGGTCGCGGCAATTTTGCCGGAAGCATATTCGCCCAGCGGTTTTTTGCATTTTTGAGACAGCGTTTGGTTCCATTTTGACATAGCAATCGGGTAATACACATAGGTGCGCAGCCACGCCCCCAGCGTAATATGCCACCTGCGCCAAAGCTCGGAGAGAGACTTCGAAAAATACGGCCGGTTGAAATTCTCCGCAAGCCGAATATCCAGCATCTCACAGTACCCGCACATAATATCCATGTAACCGGAAAAATCAGCATAGAGCTGAAACATATAAAACAATGCCCCGACAATACAAGTAATACCGGTAAATTTATCATAATACGTGGTAATCCATGTGACATACGGCGCCAAGGCATCCGCAATGACCATTTTTTTAAAGAAGCCCCACAGCATCCGCTGAAAGCCTCTTGAAAAGTTATCATAAGTAAATTGGTGTTCTTTAAACAGTTCTCCCGAAAGTTGATTGTACTCACTAATCGGGCCCTGCGTAATCTGCGGAAAGAAAGAGATAAATAACAGCACTTTCAAAAAATTCTTTTGCGCCTGCGCTTTTCCCCAGTAGACATCTGCCATATACCCGATTGCCATTAGGGTATAGTATGAAATGCCCAACGGCACAATCAACGAAAAGGTATTGTCTACCGGTGCAAGGTGAAAAATGCTTAAAACGGCATTGAATTGGTCAATAAAAAAATGACTGTACTTAAAAACACCCAAAAAAGCAAGATTAAACAGTATGGCAAGCGTTAAGATTAATCGCCTGCGCTGCTTGCTTTTTTGCTTAACGGCTTTCTTTTCTTCTCTGGTAAGCTCCGCTTTATGTTCTTTAATAAATGCTTTGGTCTTATTCGCTTGATTTTGCAGCAAATGTGTTGCGGCAAATACGCAGGCGGCACTAATCAAAACATAAATGATGGTTGTAAATCCGCCATAAATATAAAAGCAAATGCTCGCAACAAGCAACACCACCCACTGAAACTTTTTGGGCAGCAAATAGTAAATTGCGAGCAGAGCAAATATAAATACAACAAAACTTAGTGCAGTAATTGACATTTGAAAATTCCTTTATTCATCTTCCAATCTCTCAACGAGAGCCATGATGGAAGCCGCACTTTCAAAGTTTTCCGGCACTAAATCCGTCACTTGTATCTCAATGTCAAAAGCATTATTGAGCGCGCTGACAAGGCGAATAATGGACATGGAATCCAATATTCTTTTTTCAACCAAACCGGTTTCGTGCTCAAAATCCACACCCGGTTTTATTTTTTTTAAGATTTCTAATAATTCGTCCATCTTTTCCTCCTGTTTATAGCGTTTTGTAAGTAGCCAATAATGCTTTTCTATCTAATTTTCCGTTTGCATTAATCGGCATTTCTTTAATTCTTATGACTTCATCCGGCACCATATATGCGGGAACATGGTTGCGCACAGCTTCTAATACCACAGCGGTATCTTTCACGGCGCCTTCGTAAATAAGTACGAGCAAATCGGCCTTTTTGTCATAGACACAGGCACAAGACTTGACTTTTTCAACGCTGTTCGCCCCGGCTTCTATTTCACCCAATTCTATGCGGTAGCCGCTACGCTTAATTTGAAAGTCCTTGCGTGTTATATAAACAAGTTCGCCTCTTTCATTTTGTTTGACAATATCTCCCGTCCTGTAAACGGTTTCAGGATAATTGTTGTGAAGCGGATTTTGCACAAAAACTTCTGCAGTTTTTTCGGGATTTTTATAATATCCGTTTGCCATAAAACTTGAGCGTACATACAATTCGCCTTCTTCTCCCGGTGCGGAAAGTTTGCCTTCACTGTTAACCACAAAGCTGTCGCAATTGTCGCACGCCTTGCCGATAGGAATTGTGTCGCTGTCGGAAAAATCCCTGTCAAGAACATAAAATGCACAAATATCCGTCGTCTCGGTTGGTCCGAATAGGTTGGCATATGTGATGGCGGGATTTAAGTGATGAATCCAATAGTTCAACTGTTTGGTAGGCATCACTTCACCCGCAAACAAAACCGTTTTCAAATACTGCGGTTTGATAACATCAAACACCTTCCAGTTCGATAAAATCGAAATGGCTGTCGGCACCCAATAAATGGTATTGATTTTGTTGTCGTTTAAATACTCGACCAAGTTTAACGGAAAGGTAAAATGCTGCTTTGGAATAATATGGTATGTACATCCGCATTTAATAGTGGAGTAGAAATCGGTAACAGACATGCTGAAATACAACGGGGTTTGAGACCCGAAAACCGTTTCTTCATTAAACCCGAATTCCTCTGTTACCCAATTGATATAACTGATTAATGCGCGGTGGCTGATGACAGTGCCCTTCGGCATGCCGGTAGAACCGGAGGTAAAAAGAATATATGCCGTATCCAAATCGCACATGGTTTTGCGCTTTTGCGACAACAACTCATCATCAATTTTTGTTTGAACAAGCTCTTCATAAAGCAGATACTCTTTACCGATATCTGTTGCAACAAACTCACTATCCTTGTCAGTAATAACAAGCGGATTGTCAAGAATATTCAAAATCCCGTTGATTCTCTCACCCGGTGAATGTACATCCATCACGATATAATAATCTCCGGCATACAATGCCCCTAACATGGCCTCTATGCAATTGACCGTCTTATCTATCAAAATAGCTACTGCCCTTTTCTCGCCGCAAGCGCACAAAGCACTACCTATGGCACGCACGTGCAAATCTGTTTCGAGAAAAGTGACTTCTCGCGATGCATCTGCAAACCCGATTTTATCCGGATAAGCTTTTACCGTTTTTTCAAAATACTCTAAAATGTTTTTCATGGCTGTTCCTTAAGAAATACTATTTCTATGTTGACTTCTAAAAAAGCTTCACTTTATTTTTTGCTTTCTGGTTTGTATAATCGAGAAAACTTTCTTCCACAAATAGGCAAATACAACAGATAATACAAGTGTAACTATTCCAACAATGTTTTTTAGTCCCAGTTGATTTAATCCCGTTCCTAAAATGTTTTGCAATGGCTGATGTATTAAATAAACTTCAAATGATATAGAAGCAAAGCCCAAAAAGAATTTATTGCTTATCGCCTTGGAAATATATCCGTTTTCAAACGAGAAAACATATATCAATAGGCACATTAAGCACAGCCTCACTGCTTCTATATAGCCGGAATCGCCGAAAGCGGGTAATGCAAATTTTATAATGATATATTCCGCTGCGAATGCCAGCAGGATGAGTGTTTCAAGTATTGTAGAAGTTTTTTTGCTGCACTTTATTTGCTGGCGCACCAAAAAAATCTCTGCCAATACCATTCCTGCAAAAAACTCAAATGCTCTAAAAATCGGAAATACATAGGTATAGTACTGCTCCAGCTGCAGAACATTCTTTGCAACAATCAGATAAACACCTGTTATGAGCAGTACAGCGCATAACAAAATTGCCGGAGCTTTGCCCGCTTTATTTCGAATTTTTAGCGTTAAACATTTAAATGGCAAGAATAATGCATATGAAAACACCAGTGATGACAAGAACCATGCAACTCCATTAAGACTAAAATAATAGTCTTTTATAGGAATCCACGATTGTAGCATTACAGTGTCAATTATAAAATATTTTAAATAAACAAAAACGCTTTGCTCCTGCCTTCCGGTCAGGCTGAGAGCTGCATAATAAGCAAAACAGACCAGCAAAACAAGGAAATACAACGGATAAATTTTTCTGATTCTTTTTGACAAAAAAGCAGCTTCACTTCTAAGAGTGAGCTTTTCTGCTCTTTCATTGTATGCGAGCGTAAGCACAAAACCTGAAAGCACAAAAAAGAACGGCATAACCTCACCGGCACCGCCGCAGACCAAATTAACGCCAAACAAATGACCAACGACTACAATAAACATCATAATCGCGCGCCACCCTTGTAAAGATTGAATTGTTTTTCTTTCTTTCTGCATAAACTTAATCCTTTTCATTATTATTATAATATTTTATTTATTATAAGTCAATAGGCTTTCCATAACGGGTTTTGCCACATTCGGTTTGTCTGCATGCACTGTGCCGGCACTTATTTTCTTGAATTATGCGCCAAAGTGTTTTATAATGAAAGCAACTTTTAAATGCAGGAGTTTGTTATGAACAATAAAGTCATTATTATTGGCGGCTCTCAGGCCAACACCTTAGGTGTTATCAGAGCATTCGGTGAAAACAACATTTCTTCATATGTGTTTTTAATCGGCGAAATCGATGACTATATTTTAACCAGCAAATACATTCATCAATACTGGCTGTGTGATGATGAAACATCAGCTGTTGCAATTTGTTTGGAATTGTTTTCAAAAGAGGGTGCGAAGCCGATTATTATTCCCACTTCCGACAAAGCAGCTTCCTACTTAGACGGCAGATTTCGTGAATTATCGCAATTCTTTATTCTTCACAACATCAATCATCAAGACAATCTAATCAATTACTATATGGATAAATTCCATCAGTATCAGTTGTTTTGCGAATGCAATATTCCGTGTTTAAAAACGCAATTGATTCAACCGCAAGCGGCTGTTTCGGATATGGATATTCCCGTTCCATGCATCCTCAAACCGCACATCAGTGCCAAGGGTGATAAAATGGATATCGAGATTTGTAAAACTACAGATGAGTTAACCGATTGTTTGAGCTCTTTAAGCAAAAAAAAATATACTGAAATATTACTTCAGGAATACTTGGAATACGACACCGAGTATGATGTTGCCGGTTTTGTTTTTGATCATCAGGTATGTCTGAGCGGTATGATCAAAAAAATGCGCATCTGGCCTAAAGATAAGGGCAGCACAACCTTTGGAGAGGTTTGCCCCATAAATAAAACCATCTCCGAAATGATCGAAACGGTTCTCCTTCATCTTCAATTTGAAGGTATTTTTGATATTGAAATTTTTGAAAAGAACGGGTCGTTTTTTATTAATGAAATTAACTTTAGAAATTCAGCTGTTTCATACGCATATGCAGACAGTCATCCGGCATATTTTTGGTACCGTTCTGCCTCTGAGGGTCGTTTTTTGTGTGCACCTGAAATTAAAAAATCTTATTTATTTATGAATGAGCAAGTTGAGATTCATCAAATTTTAGATAAAAATATTTCCCTTTTTCAATATTTAAAAAACAGAAAGCAATGTCAACTGCTCATTGTAAAAAATAAACAAGATCCCGCACCTTCAAAAGCAATGACCAAAAACAGAATAAAGCGCTTGACAAGGCGGGTATAGCTTTCATAAAAATTAAAACTCTGCTGTTAAAAAACAGCAGAGTTTTTTTGAAAAAGGTGAATTATACTATCAAGTGCAACACATAAAAAGTTGAAACTCATACAGTTCTCGTGTAGGATAGAAGTTACCACACAAACTATCAAACAAGGAGAAAACTGTATGAGCTATATACATCTTACCATAGAAGAGCGCTGTTGTAGACGAAAATATTATGTAGAAGGATTAAGTTATCGAAAAATAGCAGAGTTACACTTAGTTTGACAAATCACTAAAAAATATTGTTTTATCTTTTTCTTGCTCTCAACGATAGTGAAAATTTGAGATAAATAGTCACATTTTTGTTGACAAACGTTTATAATTGTGGTATAAATGGTTTGTGATTATTAAACACATATGGTCGTTTTGCAAATATCCTAAACCAAAGGAAAGGGCGGGCGTCGGCTGCTCGCGGTAACGAAAATGACACAGTATAAAATAGTCCGCAAAGAGGAAAGGACTTTTATTTTTGCCAAAGAATGTGATTTTACTTCACAAGTTGAAATCGACACATCGCTTTTTACGCCGGAAGCGATCGTGGCGTTTCTGCGCGAAAATGATGTGCGCCCCGAGCACTTGCAGAATGTGTACGA
This sequence comes from Clostridia bacterium, assembly GCA_017432485.1. Classification (GTDB taxonomy): domain Bacteria; phylum Bacillota; class Clostridia; order Oscillospirales; family Acutalibacteraceae; genus RUG714. Next base: position 1,885 of record JAFRJB010000105.1, on the reverse strand, counting down.
GGACTTACTTTACCAAAAATTGTGCGAGGTTGGCAAAGGAAATATTTAGAATTTCTTGCATATTTTAGTAAATTATAAGATAGGCTGTGAAAATAACTCTCATGCTTTGAGAGTAAATAAAGTCAAAAATTCAGTTCAAACAGAGAAAACAGGGGTATTTTTTCGACTCCTTTTTCCAAATCGCAATCGCCGACATAGTGCCCGACGGGAGTCGAACCCAAACAGCCTGGCGCTTAATCTTTTTGGCTATTTTTCTCGCTTTTTCTTTGCTTGGCGCCAGCCAAGCGGCATCAAATGCAAAAAAACTATCTCAAAAATCTTTAAGCGACAGGTGCGTGCAGTTTATATCTGCCTGTTTTTTGTTAAGACAAGGCAAAACGGTGAAGGAATGCTGTCGCATTGCGAGGCGTTTTAACGCAGTATTGGCTCATAACAGGCGATAGAAACCTGTTTGGGGTCGGCTCCTGTCGGGCAATCCGCAGGCTTCATAAAGCTTTTTGGCAGGGTAATTGCCGGGAACCACATCTAAGCGAATTCCCTTGTAGCCCTGCGCTTTTGCATACTCCAAACAGTAATGAGTCATTGCCTTTGCAATGCCCTCGCCATAGTGCCGGTGCGCCACGGCAAGCATGTGAAGAATCATATATTCCCCTCGCTGCAATTCCTTGCTCCAAGGCACTTTTCTAGGCAGTACAGGCACTAAGCAAACCCGCTTAAAATCCGCTATTTAAGCGAATTTTAGTATTTTCAAACTTGATTGGCGTCAGCCAAGCGGCGTTCTCAAATACTCAAATTCATCTTAACTATCAGGATTTTAAGTGCCTTGCAGTTTATATTCTGCTGATTTGTTCACAAATAAGGCAAAAAACACAGTCAATACTTCGTGTATTGCGAGTATTTTTAACGAAATTTGTGGGCAAAGCAGCGAATAGAAACCGGGTTTGTATAATGCCTGTACTGCCTTGGACCGAGCGGGTCGGTATTGAGCATAAACGCACCCAGAATTTCATCCCCTTCGGTGCACAAAAACTGCGTACCTTCGCCGATTGTCCACTCCACAGTGGAAGTGGTCGGGTAGCCCTAGGGTAAAAGGAGCTGGACTTTAATAGGTTTTGGTTGCTTCTCTTCCCCTAATATTGCGTTAAAACGCTTCGCAATGCGATAGCATTTCTTCATCGTTTTGCCTTATCTTAGAGCAAAATAAGCTAACCAAAACTGCGAAGCACCTCTCGCAAAGTAATTTTTGAGATAATTTCTTCGATATTGAGGCAGATTGGCTAACGCCAATCAACGAAAAATCGGATAAATTAGCTAAAAAGGGCGAGCGAGAGGCTGTTAAAGCTCAACTTCTTTTACCCTTGTCCACAGCGGGTAATTGCAATCGTGCGCATCCATCCACCGGGTTTCATCATCATAAAACTTCCCGAGCGCTGCAATATCTTCTGTTATAGCTTTTCTAATTTGCATTCTTACTCCAACAAAATTGAGCATGTCGGAACGGGTGCGGGTGCCCCGCCCTCCACTCGTCACTTTTCACTCTTCACTCTTCACTAAAAAAGAGCATCGACAATGGTCGATGCTCTTTTTTATTGTACCCTCAAAACTGAACAAAGAGCAAAGCAGGAAACTAACATAAACCAAATTTGGTCAAGCCCTCGACCTATTAGTATTGCCAAGCTGAATACATTACTGCACTTACACCTGCAACCTATCAACCTTGTAGTCTACAAGGGGTCTTACTAGCTTATGCTATGGGATACCTTATCTTGGAAACGGCTTCACGCTTAGATGCTTTCAGCGTTTATCCGATCCGCACTTAGCTGCCCGGCTATGCTGTTGGCACAACAACCGGTGCACCAGCGGTGCGTCCATCCAGGTCCTCTCG